>NZ_JBEZDN010000018.1:0-87326 GCF_040648315.1 Pseudonocardia sp. NPDC049154 | reverse complement strand
GTGTATTTCCTTATGGTGGAGTGGGCGACCACTTGATCGCCGTGCGGCCCGGGGGCGGGGCCGACCGGACTCCGCCGGTCGGCCGCGCCGGATCACGCCACGGGGCTGTCCGCGGGCGTCTCCTGGATCGACGACGTGCGGCGCTTCGACACCGTGACCGCCGCGACGATGATGATCACAGCGACGACCGCGATCGCGATCCGGATCGGGGCCGAGGCGCTGTCGCCGACGGTGAACACGACGACCGCCGGCGCGATCAGCACCGAGACCAGGTTCATGACCTTGATCAGCGGGTTGATGGCCGGGCCCGCGGTGTCCTTGAACGGGTCGCCGACGGTGTCGCCGATGACCGTCGCCTCGTGCGCGGCGGACCCCTTGCCGCCGTGGTTGCCGTCCTCGACCAGCTTCTTGGCGTTGTCCCACGCGCCGCCGGAGTTGGCGAGGAAGATCGCCATCAGCGTGCCGGTGGCGATGGCGCCGGCCAGGTAGCCGGCCAGCGGGCCGACGCCGAGGCCGAAGCCGACCGCGATCGGGGCGAAGATCGCCAGGAGGCCGGGGGTGGCGAGCTCGCGCAGCGAGTCCCGGGTGCAGATGTCGACGACCCGGCCGTACTCCGGCCGTTCCGTCCCGTCCATGATCCCCGGCTTGCTGGCGAACTGGCGCCGCACCTCGTAGACGACCGCGCCCGCCGCGCGGGTCACCGCGTTGACGGCCAGCCCGGAGAACATGAAGACGACGGAGGCGCCGATGATCACGCCGACGAGGGTGTTCGGGCTGAACACCTCCGCGCTGAACGTGTTGCCCGCGTCCTGCAGCGCGACCCCGGCCTTGGCGAGCGCCTGCGTGAACGCGTCGCGGTACGAGCCGAACAGCGCCGTCGCCGCCAGCACCGCGGTGGCGATCGCGATGCCCTTGGTGATCGCCTTGGTGGTGTTCCCGACCGCGTCGAGCTCGGTGAGGATGTCGACGCCCTCGCCCTCGACGTCGCCGGACATCTCGGCGATGCCCTGGGCGTTGTCGGAGACCGGGCCGAAGGTGTCCATCGCGACGATGACGCCGACCGTGGTCAGCAGGCCGGTGCCCGCCATGGCCACGGCGAACAGCGCGACGACGATCGAGCCGGACAGCAGGAACGCGCCGTAGACCGCGGCGCTGATGACCAGCGCCGTGTAGACCGCGGACTCGAAGCCGATCGAGATGCCGGCCAGGATGACGGTCGCGGCGCCGGTCAGCGACGAGCGCCCGACGTCCTGCACCGGCTTGTCCTCGGTGCCGGTGAAGTAGCCGGTCAGCCAGAGGATGACCCCCGCGAGCACGATGCCGATGATCACCGCGACCGACGCGATGATCCGCGGGTCCTGGGTGAGCGTGGTGACGGACGCGTCCGTCGGGTTGGTCAGGTCGGCGAAGCTGTTGGGCAGGTAGACGAACGCCGCCACGACGGACAGCACGCCGGCGAAGACCGCCGAGATGTAGAAGCTGCGGTTGATCGCCTTGAGGGTGTTCTCGCCGACGCGGGCCCGGGTGATGTAGACGCCCATGACCGCGGTGATCACGCCGATGGCCGGGATGATCAGCGGGAACAGCAGGCCCTGCAGGCCGAACGCCGCCGAGCCGAGGATCAGCGCCGCGACCAGCATGACGGCGTAGGACTCGAAGAGGTCGGCCGCCATGCCGGCGCAGTCGCCGACGTTGTCGCCGACGTTGTCCGCGATGGTCGCGGCGTTGCGCGGGTCGTCCTCCGGGATGCCCTGCTCCACCTTGCCGACCAGGTCGGCGCCGACGTCGGCCGCCTTGGTGAAGATGCCGCCGCCGACTCGCATGAACATCGCCAGCAGCGCGGCGCCGAAGCCGAAGCCCTCCAGGACCTTGGGCGCCTGACCGGCGTAGACCAGCACGACCAGGGCCGCGCCGAACAGACCCAGGCCGACGGTGAACATGCCGACGACGCCGCCGGTGCGGAAGGCGATGCGGGTGGCCTTCTCCCGGCCGCCCGGCTCCCGTGAGGCCGCGGCCACGCGGATGTTCGCACGGGTGGCGAGCCACATGCCGGTGTAGCCGATCGTGGCGGAGAAGACCGCGCCGATCACGAAGAAGATCGACCGGCCGATGCGTTCGCCCAGGTCGTCCGCAGGCAGCGCCAGCAACAGCAGGAAGACGACGACCACGAAGACACCGAGCGTCCTGAACTGTCGTTTCAGGTACGCCTGGGCGCCTTCCTGGACCGCTTCCCCGATCTCCTGCATCCGCTTGGTGCCCTGGCCCGCGGCCAGCACCTCCCGGAGCAGCATGTAGCCGATGGCCAGGGCCGCGAGCGCGACGACGGCGACCACGCCGACGACGACGCGATCACCCGAGCCGAGCTCGAGGCCCACAGCGGGCACGGACATCCGTCCTCCTGTTGCGTCGGTGTGCGCCAGGGAGGCCGATCCGGCCGGCTCGCGTTCCGACGGCGTCCCTGGCGTCGAGCGCATGCTCCGTCGCGTCGGTGCGACGGGCGCGTGCAGTGTACGAGTGTGTCCGATGTCGCACCTGAGATCCACAGCACCCCACCTCCCCGTCGGGCGAGGTGATCGAGAACACAGGCGGCCGAATGGCCGAATCCGCAGGTCCGATTGATGATTGAACGATCATCGACAGAGGCCGCACCGTCCGCGGGACTCGCCGGAGCGGTCTCGCGGTCGTGGTGGTCGCCCTGGCGCTCGTACCCGTGCTCCTGGGCACGCCGGCGTCGCCGACGCCGGCGGATCCGGTCACGCGCGGGGCCGGTGGCGGCACGGCCGCACTGATGGCCGCTACCTGCGGATCGCGGTGCTGGACCGGGATCTGGGGGAACGGGCCTCGGCGGGGGCCGCGGCGGAGCCGACCTACGCGGCGTCGCTGTCCAAGCTGGTGCTGGCGGTCGACGTGCTGGACCGGCGGCGCGCCGAGGGGCTCGCGGTGACGGAGCCGGACCTGGCCCTGATCCGGCGGGCGCTCGGGCCGAGCGACGACGCGGCCATGAACGCGCTCTGGTCCCGGTTCGACGGGGCCGCGGCGGCCTCGCGGGTCGCGGCCCGCCTGGATCTGGCTGGCACCACCGACCTCGACGTCCCCTCGCAGTGGGGCGAGATGCGCGTCTCGGCCGACGACTAAGCGGCTCGACGACCACGTCCTCGACATGCCGGCCACGGACCGCGAACTGCTCCTCGGCGCCCTGGCCGAGGCGCCCAGCGTGGCGCGGGACGGGTTCGCCCAGGACTTCGGGCTGCTCGCACCGGGCCCGGTCACCGGTGAGGCCGCCGAGGCCGTGGCCAAACAGGGGTGGATGTGCTGGTTCTCCGGCTGCTACCACCTGCACAGCGCCGGGCTCCTCGGCCCGGAGGAGCGGTTCGTGGTCGCGGTGCCCAGCATTCAGCCGCGGACGGGCGGCTGGGCGCAGGCGCGCGAGGAGCTCGACGCGGTGCCGTCCGGGGCGGCCGTCGTGCTCACGGGAGGGTTCGATGGCGCCTGACCGCGCGCCCGAATCCCGGGCGTGCCCGCGGAACCGTCGGTGCGGTGTGCGAGCCTCGACCCTGTGCGTGACCAGGCGATCGGGTGGGCGGGCGACGGGCCGGTGCTCGTCGAGGGACCGCCGGACCCGGTCGCGCCCACCACCTCGGCGCCGCGGTCGGCGCGCGGGCTGGAGCTGCTGAACCGGGTGCTCGCGGGCTCCGGCGTCGATCCGGACGTGCCCGTGGTCGAGCTCGGGGCGGACGGGACGCTGCCGCCGGAGGCGGCCGGTGACAGCGAGGAGCTCGAGGACGAGTTCGACCCCGCGGAGGCGACGAACCCGCTGCGTCATGCCGTACGCCTGCCGCCCCGGCCCGGGCGGGCCGTGGACTGGCCGGCGTGGGCGCCGCGAGAGGTGGTCGAGGCGTTCCGCCGCGCGGGTGTGGCCCGGCCGTGGAGCCACCAGGCCGAGGGCGCGGAGCTGGCCCACGCGGGTCGGGACGTCGTGGTCGCGACCGGCACGGCGTCGGGCAAGTCCCTCGTCTACCAGCTGCCGGTGCTGTCGCGGCTCGCCTCCGAGCCCCGCGCCACGGCGCTGTACCTGTCCCCGACCAAGGCGCTCGCCGCCGACCAGCTGCGGGTCCTGCGCGAGCTCGGCCTGCCGGACGTCCGGCCCGCGGCGCTCGACGGCGACACGCCGATGGACGAGCGGGACTGGGCCCGCCGGCACGCGCGGTGGATCTTCAGCAACCCGGACATGCTGCACCGCTCGGTGCTGCCGCGGCACGGTCGCTGGGCGGGCTTCCTGCGCAAGCTCGCGTTCGTGGTCGTCGATGAGTGCCACACCTACCGCGGGGTCTTCGGCTCGCACGTCGCGCTGCTGCTGCGCCGTCTGCTGCGGGTCGCGAAGCGCTACGGCGCGCGCCCGACGATCGTGCTCGCCTCGGCGACCGTGGCCCGCCCCGGCGAGTTCGCCTGCCGGCTGACCGGCCGCGAGGTCAGCGCGGTGACCGAGGACGGCTCGCCCAGCGCGGGCCGGACCGTCGCGCTGTGGGAGCCGCCGCTGCTGCCGGAGCTCAGCGGCGAGAACGGCGCCCCGGTCCGCAGGCCCGCCTCGACCGAGTCCTCCCGGATGCTGGCGGACCTCGTGGTGGAGGGCGCCCGGAGCCTCGCGTTCGTGCGTTCCCGCCGAGGCGCCGAGGTCACCGCGCTGGGTGCACAGCGGCTCGTCGCCGACGTCGACCCGGACCTGGTGCCGCGGATCTCGGCCTACCGCGGCGGCTACCTGCCCGAGGAGCGCCGGGCCCTGGAGAGCGCGCTCATGCGCGGCGAGCTGCTCGGCGTGGCCACGACCAACGCCCTCGAGCTCGGCGTCGACATCGCCGGGCTCGACGCCGTGGTCGTGGCCGGCTTCCCGGGCACCCGCGCCTCCTTCTGGCAGCAGGCGGGGCGCGCCGGCCGGGCCGCGGACGAGGCACTGGTCGTGCTCGTCGCGCGGGACGACCCCATGGACACCTACCTCGTGCACCACCCGCGGGCCCTCATCGGTGCGCCCGTGGAGAGCTGCGTGCTCGACCCCGGCAACCCGTATGTGCTGGCGCCCCAGCTCGTGTGTGCCGCCGCCGAGATGCCGCTCACCGAGGCGGACGTCGCGAGCGTGTTCGGGGGCGCCGTCGCGGAGGAGGTGCTCAGCGAGCTGGTGGAGGACGGGGTGCTGCGCCGGCGCCCGACCGGATGGTTCTGGCCGACGACCCGGGAGCAGCCCGCCGCGTCGGTCGACATCCGCGGTTCCGGGCTGGGGCAGGTCGCGCTGGTGGAGGCCGGGACCGGGCGGATGCTCGGCACGGTCGACGGCGCCTCCGCGCCCGGGACCGCGCACCCCGGTGCGGTCTACCTGCACCGCGGGGAGAGCTACGTCGTCGACGAGCTGGACCTCGACGCCGGCGTCGCGCTCGTCCACCAGGAGGAGCCGGACTGGCGCACCGACGCGCGGTCCAACTCGGACGTCGAGATCGTGGCCGTGCGGGCCCGCAGCGACCACGGCCCGGTCTCCGTGTTCTTCGGTGACGTCCGCGTGACCAGCCAGGTCGTGGGCTACCAGCGCCGCACGCCGGACGGGACGGTGCTCGAGACCGTGCCGCTGGACATGCCCGCGCAGACGCTGGAGACCCGCTCGGTCTGGTACACGATCGACGAGGGCCTGCTGGCCGACGCCGGCATCGACCCGGCACGGCTGCCCGGCGCGCTGCACGCCGCCGAGCACGCCGCGATCGGTCTGCTCCCGCTCTTCGCGATCTGCGACCGCTGGGACATCGGCGGCCTGTCGACCGCACTGCACCCGGACACCGGGCTGCCGACGGTGTTCGTCCACGACGGACACCCCGGCGGCGCGGGCCTGGCCGAGCGGGGGCACGCGGTGCTCGAGCGTTGGCTGCGGGCGACCCGCGAGGCGATCCGGGACTGCGGCTGCCGCACCGGCTGCCCCTCGTGCGTGCAGTCGCCCAAGTGCGGCAACGGGAACAACCCGCTGGACAAGGCGGGCGCGGTCCGCGTGCTGGACCTGGTGATCGGAGCACTGGTGCGGTACCCGGCCGGCGGCTGAGCGCGGGAGGGGTGCCGGGGGTGCCGGGGGTGTCGTCGTCGGCCGCCGCCGGCGGGCCCGTCGGGGGCCGGACCGGCCGGCGGCGGCCAGCGAGCGGTGGGTCCGTATGGGGGTCAGCGACGGAGCGCCTCGGTCCCACCGCGGTCTGGGGAGCGTGCTCGTGGACGGTGGTGTCGACTCCGCCGTGCTCGTCGACCGCGCCGTGCCGTGTTCAGTAGGCCCGGTCCGCGCGGGAGCCGCCAGACGCGGTCGCCGATCGGTTCCGGTCCCACGACGAGCGCGGGTGCCGGAGTCGATCGACGGGCAACCGTCGGGCGGCCGGCTGCAGGTGGCGGAGGCCGGAATCGCGACACCGTTCACCGGGCGCTCCCGACCGTTCACCGGTTCGTCGCTCGCTGGTCTTCCGGTGGCCGTCGAGGGCTCCCTGTCCGGCACCGGTCCGGCGTGGGCGCGGCCGGTCGCCGACCCTGCGGCGAGCAGGCTCCACGGCCGCCGCACCTGCACCTCGACCAGCGCGTTCCAGCCGTCCAGAGTGCATCGGGTGAGCTCGGCCGACATGGTGTCCGTGATCCGTCGCGCCGCGGCACAAGTGACCTGTTCGCCCTGCACGGGGTCGCCGGCCGCCGCGAGTGCGGCGAGATCGGCGGCCGCTTCCGCCCGGTGCCGGGCGAGCACCGCGCCGCCGACGTCGACGAGGAACGCCGTGACCGCCAGGAGCGCGGCCGCCGCGAAGGCCACCCACACCGTGGCGGATCCCCGGTCCGGAGGTTCCCTGCGGGGTGGCTCGGCGCCCCGCCGGCGGGCGCCCTTCATCACGGTGCGCGCGGTCGAGCGGCGCGGCGTGGTTCCGGTCCTCATGCCGCCGCCTCGGAGGTGGTGACGGCGCCGGGTTCGAGGGCGCCGACCGCCGTGCCACTGACGCGGATCGGCACGGGGCCGACGGGCGCCGCGGTGACGACGGCCCGCACCTCGGCGGCGCCGACGCTCAGCTCGATGGTCGCGCCGCGGGGAGCGAGCGCCTCGGCGGCCGCGCGCCCGCGGTCGGCCTCACCCCGGGCCGCGAGGCGGACGAGCTCCCGGGCCGCGTCGGTGCAGCGGACCGCGGCGGCGACCGTGGCGACGGCGCCGAGCGCGGCGAGGACGACGAGGGTGAGCGCGCCCAGCGCGATCGCCGCCTCGACGGTGACCGCGCCGCGCTCGGCCCGGCGCATCAGAACGTGACCGACAGCGCGCGCTGCACGAGCTGGGTCAGCGCCGTGACGATCGAGTCGCCGCTGATGACGGTGTAGAGCACCGCGGCGAACGCGGCCGCCGCGAGCGTCCCGATCGCGTACTCGACGGTCGACATCCCCCGGTCGTCGGCGGTGAGCCGGGCCGTGGCGGCGCGGAGGAGCGCCGCGAGCCGGTGGCGGAGACGTCGCAGCGGCGAGCTGCGGCCGGGCGGGCCCGGGTCGGCCGGGGTGCCGGACAGCCGCTCGGTCTCGCCGGGAACCCGCAGGTCGGTGGGCTCGGGGCAGGTGCGGAGGGCACCGCTGCGGGGGCCGGGCCGCGGGTCGCGGCGCGGCTCGGGCCGGGGCAGGGCGAGGGCGGGCAGGGACATCGGGTCCTCCTGGATGTCGGGGTCGGAATCGGTGGGGACGAGTGGCGGAGCGCGGGGTCGAGTGCGCCGGCGAGCCGGCCGTGGGCGCTGCCGGGTCGGCAGGGCAGGTGCGGCGGGGGCGGTCGGGCGGTGCGGGGAGCGGTCACCATCGCGCCAGGGCCTCTCCGGCGAGGCCGATCACGACCGGCGCGATCCCCAGGGCGAGGAAGGCCGGGAGGAAGCAGAGACCCAGCGGCGCGGCGATCAGCACCGCGGCGCGCTCCGCCTTCGCCTCGGCCGCATCGCTGAGCCCGGCGCGCAGCCGCGCCGCTTCCGACCGGGCCACCCGCGCCAGCCCGGCGCCGGTGTCGGCCGACCGCCGGGCGGCTCGGCCGAACGCCTCGAGGCCCGGCACCGACGCGACCGCGGCCCATGCCTCTGCCGGGGCCGACCCGAGCTCGAGCAGTCCCGCGGCCCGGCGGAGGCCGGTGCCGACCTCGCCCTCGATCCGCAGCGCCGCGGCCTCGGCGGCCGACGGGACCGGGAGCCCGGCCTCGAGGCAGGTGGCCAGGATCTCCCACCCCGCCGCCAGGCCACCGGCATCTCCCCCGCGGACCGGGCGCGCCATCGCCCGCGCGACCAGGACGTGCAGACCTACGGCCGCGGCCGCACCGACGACGACAGCGCCGAGGACGCCGGCCACGCCGGCCGCGGGCCCGCCGACCACTGCCCAGACGACGACGGCGACGGCCAGCCCTCCGACCGCCGTCCAGCCGCGGCGGAGGGGCAGGGCCGGTTCTGCAGCCGGCGCGGCCGTCGACACCAGACCGCTCAACCGGGCCCTGGCGCCCGGCGCGCCGCCCACCAGCAGCGCGAGGGCGAGGAGCACCAGCGCGGCGGCCAGGGAGGCGTGCGACGGATCGCGGAGACCGGCCGCGGGCGCGTCGGCCAGGGCTGCGGTCCAGGCCCGGAGATTCGTCGATGGAACGGGCGCGAGCACCACCTCCACGAGTTGCGTCCCGCCGGTCGTGGTCATCGGCTCACCGGGCCCGTCGCGATCCGGTCGCTCCACAGGAGACCGGCCAGCAGCAGACCAGAGCCGACGAGCAGCAGGACCTGACCGAGTAGCCCGCCACGCAGCACCCCGAGGGGATCGGCCCCGAGCAGATGGCCCAGGCCGAGCCCGAGCACCGGCAGCGCGGTCAGCACCCCGGCGGTGGCGCGCGGTCCGGCGAGCCTGGCACGGACCCGGGCTTCGAAGGTGAGCCGCCAGCGCAGGTCGGCGAGGGCACCGGACAGGAGATCGGCGAGCGGGGCGCCGTGCCGGTCGGCCAGGGACCAGGCGCCGGCGAGGCGGCGCAGCTCGGTCCCCACCAGGTCGGCGCGCTCGGCGCCGCCGCGGCGGAGGGCGGCCGGGACGTCGTCGCCCAGGCGGGCGGCGGCGGCCGCCGGAGCCAGCGCCGCCGCTGCCAACGGGCCGTCCGAGCGGGCGCCGTCGAGTGCGGCCGCGGGGTGTGCCCCGCTGCGGAGCTCCTCGACGATCCGCGAGACGGCCTCGGCCAGCTCGCCGGCGGCGGCGGTCGCTCCCGCCCGCTCCCGGGCCCGTGCCCGCCGGCGCCGGACCACCTCCGCCACCCCGGCTCCCGCCATTCCGCCCGCAGGTCCGCCGAGCACCAGGCCGAGCCCGGCACCGGCGAGCACGACCAGCAGCCGCAGCGGCGGGACGGCGAAGGCACGGGCCGTGGGCACCGGCGCGAGCACCCGCAGCCGACGGCGTGCCGAGGGGCCGGGCGCGCACACCAGTGCGGCCGCCAGGAGGGCCGGCACCGCCGCGCTCACGACGCACTCCACGGCGCCGGGACCCCTCGTTCGGTGAGGAAGCGGTCCAGGTGGTCGCAGTCGGCGGTCCATCCGCGGCCGCGCTCCCACACCGGCCGGACGACCACCTCGGCGGACCCGGCCGATGTCTGCCGGCCGAGCACCCCGACGGCCTCGAGCACTCGGCCGCGTGGGGTGCGCCGCATGTGCAGCACGACCTGCACCGCCGCGGCGAGCTGGCTGTGCAGGGCCGCGCGCTCCATCCCGCCGAGCGCGGCGAGCGCCTCGAGCCGGGCCGGCACCTCGCGGACCGAGTTGGCGTGCACGGTGCCCGCGCCGCCGTCGTGACCGGTGTTGAGGGCCGACAGGAGGTCGCAGACCTCGCCGCCCCGCACCTCGCCCACGACGACCCGGTCCGGCCGCATGCGCAGGGCCTGGCGGAGGAGGTCGCGCAGGCTCACGCCGCCCGCGCCCTCGATGTTCGCGGGGCGCGCGACGAGGCGGACGACCTGCGGGTGCCTCGGCTGGAGCTCCTGCGCGTCCTCGACCGTGAGGATCCGCTCGGCCGGGTCGACCGCGCCGAGCAGGGCGGCGAGGAGCGTGGTCTTGCCGGAGCCGGTCCCGCCGGAGACCAGCACCGCGAGCCGCGCCGCGACGACCGCGCGCAGCAGCTGTTCGGCGGCCGGCTCGAGCGTGCCGAGCCGGGTGAGCGAGCCGAGGTCGTGCGCGGCGGGGCGCAGCACGCGCAGCGAGAGGCAGGTCCCGTCGACGGCGACGGGAGCGAGCACGGCGTGCAGCCGCACCCCGCGGGAACCGCCGGAGCCCCCGGGACCTCCCGCGAGCCAGCCGTCGACGTAGGGGCTGGCGTCGTCGAGCCGGCGGCCCGCCGCGAGTGCGAGACGCTGGGCGAGCCGCCGGACCGCCGACTCGTCCGGCAGCCGGACCGGCGCGTGTTCGAGCCCGGCGCCCCGGTCGACCATCACGGTGCCGCCGCCGGAGACCAGCACGTCAGTGGTGCGGGGGTCGCGCAGCAGCGGATCGAGCGGGCCGGCCCCGACCAGCTCCTCGCGGAGCACCCGGAGCGCGGCGAGGACGTCGAGGTCCGAGGCGACGCCGCCGGACTCGGCGCGCACGGCGTCGGCCACGGCCGCCGGGGTGGGCTCCCGCCCGTCCTCGGCGAGCCGGGTCCGGACGCGGTCGACGAGCGCGCTCACGACGCCCGCCGCAGGCTCGGTGCTCCGGTGCCGGCCAGCGCGGAGAGCAGCTCACGGGCGGCGGTGCTGAGCGGGCCGCGCTTGCGGCCCGGCGGCACGCCCTGCTCGGTGAGCCGCGCCAACGTGCGCTCGGGCGTCATCGACGCGAGCAGCGGGAGCCCGAGCGCGTCGGCGACGTCCGACGGGGCGAGACCGCCGGGGGAGGGGCCGCGTACGACGAGACCGACCTCGCGCGCCTGCTCGGCCAGTACCGCCGCGACCCGGCCCGCCGCGGCGCAGGAGCGTACGTCGGCCGGGACGACCAGCGCGGTCAGGTCGGCGGCGTCGAGGGCGGCGACGGCCGCGTCCGTGGGGTAGCGCGGGACGTCGCACACGACCGTCTCGCCCGCCCGGCGGCCCGCGTCGAGCACGGCGGTGACGGCGCCGGCGGACGGCCCGGCCGCCGCCCGCGCACACGACAGCACCCCGAGCTCGGCACCGGACCGGCTGATCGCGGGTGCGGGCAGTGCGGCGTGCAGCGCCGAGGCGGGTACGCGGCCGTCCGTGATGGTGAGCTCCGGCCACCGCAGGCCCGTGACCTCCTCGGCCCCGAGCACCAGGTCCAGCCCACCGCCGAGCGGGTCGCAGTCCACGAGCAGGGTGCGGTCGCCGGCGGACGCCGCGACCACGGCGACCGCAGCCGCGAGCACCGACGCCCCGGCCCCGCCCTTCCCGCCGACGACGGCGAGCACCCGCCCCACACCCGTGGCCTCGCCCTGCTCGGCCGCGGCCGCGAGCCGCTGGACCAGGTGCGGCTCGGCCGCGGGCAGCTCGACGGCCTGCTCCGCACCGAGCGCGACGGCGCACTCCAGCGCCTCGATCGAGGCCCGGTCGAAGCCGACCAGCACGAGGTCGGCGCGCCGGGGCAGGCCCGCCCGCACGCAACGCCGGGCCGACTCCTCGTCGAGCAGCACGAACGGAGCACCCGGCCAGTGCCGCCGCGCGTCGGCCGCGTCGGCCGCCCGGTGCACCTCGCACCCCGCGGCCGCCGCCAGCCGGAGGACGGCGTCGAGGAGTTCGGGGTCCTCGACCATCACCAGTGTCCGCTCGCCCATCGCACGCTCCCTCCGCCGCTCCCGTCCCTCGGGGCCGATCACGAGCCTGCGGCCTCGAGGCGCGGGTGGACGGACCGATCGCAGCGCTGTGGATCGTCGGGGTCGGGTGTGGACAGATCGACCCGGAGCGGCCGTCGATCTCGGGAATCGTCGGGGTGCGGGGGCAGGATCGTGCGGGGGCGTGTGGGGGCGGGCCGACCGCGCCGGGTGGCCGCTCGCCGTCGCGACACCGACGACCGCTATCCCGACGACCGCCGTCCCGGACCACCCCGGCAGCCGCCAGCAGTCCCGCCACCACCCACCGCGCCCCGGCGGCGACGGGCGGCACCCGCGAACCCCCGACTGTTCTTCCGCGGCGCCCACCCGGCGCCCAACGCCGTACCTGCGGCCCGCAGCCCGGCCCCGCTCCGCACCTGCCCGCCGCCGTCCGGCCGTCGGGCGATCGCCCGGCAGACAGTCATGGCCCCGGGACGTACTTGCGGTTACAGTTGTCGTCGGCTCGGACCGTGTCCGAGCGGGTTCAGCTCGACCCCCCGGGGCTGAACCGCCCGACGGCCTCCGCCAATCCCCCCTGGCGGAGGCCGTCCCCATTCCGGGGCCGGCCGGGCGCCCCGTCGGGCCCGATCCGCGGGGTCTGGCAGGCTTCCCCGGTGCCCGCTCCGACCGCCCCCGCCGTGCAGCCGGCCGCTCCCCGGGCCCCGCGGCCGGCCGCCGCGTTCTTCGACCTCGACAAGACGATCATCGCCGGATCCTCCGCGCTCGCCTTCTCCCGGCCGTTCCGCCGGCGGGGCCTCATCACCCGGCGGGCGGTCCTCCGCAGCGCGTACGCCCAGCTCCTGCTGCTGTTCGCGGGGGCCGACGCCGACACGATGGACCTGCTGCGCCGCCGCATCACCGCCCTCGCGACGGGGTGGGAGGTCGCCCAGGTCCGGTCCATCGTGGCCGAGACGCTGCACGAGATCGTCGAGCCGATGATCTACGCCGAGGCCGCCGAGCTGATCACCGAGCACCACGCCGCGGGCGACGAGGTCGTCGTGCTCAGCGCGTCGGGGATCGAGGTCGTGGAACCCATCGCCGCGCTGATCGGCGCCGACCGCAGCCTGGCCACCCGGATGTCCGTGCGCGACGGCCGCTACACCGGGGAGATCGACTTCTACTGCTACGGCGAGGAGAAGGCGGTCGCCGCGCGCGCGATCGCGACCGAGCGGGGCTACGACCTGGCCGACTGCCGGGCCTACTCGGACTCGATCACCGACCTGCCGCTCCTGCTCGCCGTCGGGCACCCCACGGTGGTCAACCCGGACAAGGCGTTGCGGCGCGAGGCGGAGCAGCGGGGCTGGCCGGTGCTCACGTTCGCGGCCCCGGTCTCGCTGCGTTCCCGCCTCCGTCCGCGGGCGCCGGTCCTGGCCGTGGCGGCCGCGGGGCTGGGTCTCGCCGCGGCGGGAGGCGCCGGCTGGTGGGCGCAGCGGACCCGCGAGCGGGGCAGCCGTTTCCGCAGGTCGGACGCATTTTGACGCACGGGGCGGGCGCTCGCATCCGCCGTCCGGGTCGTGTCGCGGAGCGCTGATCGACACCCTGCGGGACTGAACCGGTGCACCTCGCCGGACCCCTTGCTGTGGTGCCACTCACGGGGTACGAATGACCTCACGGACCTCCGCGAGGCCAGGGCCGGTGCGGCAGAGAAGCACCCGACTCCCCTTCCCGGAGCTCCGTGCACGATCGCCGGGCACTCCACGCACAGCACGCCGCGGGAGGCATGTCGTCGTGGGCCTGCGTACCGGGACGCCGGACGCCGAGGCCGGAGCACGACACGTAGTGCACGCCTGGATCCCGGTGCTTCGTGCGAGTGGGCGGTGCCCCTTCCCGACACGGTGGGGGCACCGCCCCCTCTCATGTCCGGGGTCGGTCAGGCGCGGGCGTCGGCGATCGACATCCCCTCGCGGGCGCCGGCCTCCCAGGCGCGGCAGCAGTGCAGGATCCACTCCCGCAGCCCCTCCGGTGTCCCCGCGGCGAAGCCCTCGGCGGCCGCGCGGTACTCCTGCGCCCGGCGCAGGTGCCCGACCTCCGGCACGGCGAGCGACTTGGGGTCGTAGCCGGTGGCCACGGCGGTGAGCCGGGCCGCCGCGCGGGCGACGACGCCGTCGGCGGTGCCGAAGGGACGCAGCGCGAGCAGCTCCCCGTGCACCACCGCGACGACGACGGGCGCGGGCACCGAGGTCCCGCCCGTCACCAGGTCGGCCAGCAGGGACAGCCGCGCCGACGCGCCCTCGCGCGGGCGCCCGAGCCGGTCCTCGTGCTCGTCGACCGGGATCAGGTCGGTCGCCGCCAGCACGTGCAGCCGGGCCAGCGCCTGCAGCGGCGCGCCCTTCCACACCGCGAGCAGCTTCGTCGCCTCGTCGGCCACGCGGACCGCGCCGGCCAGCACCGGGTCGGTGACGTGGTCCTCCCTGGCCGGCGTGAGCGGGGCACCGTCGAGCGCCGCCGACGCCCGCGCCCCGCGCAGGGCCGCCTCGGCCGAGGTGGCCGGCCAGCCGCGCCGGTTGACCTGGTGGTTGTGCACCGGGACGAGGGCCGCGCGGGCGGCGGCGACGGCGTCGGCCACCCCGGGCAGGTCCGTCAGCGGGGCGAGCGGGTCGGTACGGGCGGGCACCGGGCCATGCTGCCACCGGGACCTGCTGACCGACCGGGTGGTGTCCTCTCCGTACTGACGGTGCGCAGCCGCATGCGGAGCACTACGTTTTCCCTGACGTGCGCGCCGCCGCTCAGCACCGGTGCGCCGAAGCGCCACGGCTAGAGGAGGGCACGAGAACATGGCCGAGTCCGGAGCGACGCTCGACAACCTCTCGACCGAGAGCCGGAGCTTCCCCCCGAGCGAGGAGTTCGCGGCGCAGGCCAACGCCACGGAGGACTGGTACGGGCGGGCGGACGAGGACCGCGAGGGGTTCTGGGCCGAGCAGGCCGACCGGTTGTCCTGGGGGACCAGGTGGGAGCGGGTCCTCGACTGGGAGGCGCCGTTCGCCAAGTGGTTCGTGGGCGGGAAGCTCAACGTCGCCTACAACTGCGTGGACCGCCACGTCGAGGCCGGCCACGGGGAGCGGGTCGCGTTCCACTGGGAGGGCGAGCCGGGCGACACCCGCACGATCACCTACGCCGACCTGCAGCGCGAGGTCTCGAAGACCGCGAACGCCCTGGCCGAGCTGGGTGTGGGCACCGGCGACCGGGTCGCGATCCAGCTGCCGATGATCCCCGAGGCCGTCTTCTCCATGCTGGCCTGCGCCCGGCTGGGCGCGCTGCACAGCGTGGTGTTCGGCGGGTTCTCGCCGGGCGCGCTGAAGGCGCGGATCGAGGACGCCGAGGCCAAGGTGCTCATCACGAGCGACGGGCAGTTCCGCCGCGGCAAGCCGACGCCGATGAAGGAGAACACCGACCAGGCGGTCGAGGACACCTCGATCGAGCACGTCCTGGTGGTCAAGCGGACCGAGACCGACGTGCCGTGGACCGAGGGCCGCGACCTCTGGTGGCACGACGTCGTCGATGCGGCCTCGGACCAGCACACGCCGGAGGACTTCGACTCCGAGCACCCGCTGTTCATCCTCTACACCTCGGGCACCACCGGGAAGCCGAAGGGCATCCTGCACACCTCCGGCGGCTACCTCACCCAGGTCGCCTACACGCACAACGTGGTCTTCGACCACAAGCCGGGCGAGAGCGTGTACTGGTGCACCGCCGACATCGGCTGGGTCACCGGGCACTCCTACATCGTGTACGGCCCGCTGGCCAACGGCGCCACGTCGGTGATGTACGAGGGCACGCCGAACACCCCGCACGAGGGCCGGCACTGGGAGATCGTGCAGAAGTACGGCGTCTCGATCTACTACACCGCGCCCACGCTGATCCGCACGTTCATGAAGTGGGGCCGGGAGATCCCGGAGAAGTTCGACCTGTCCTCGCTGAAGGTGCTCGGCTCCGTGGGCGAGCCGATCAACCCCGAGGCCTGGATGTGGTACCGCCAGGTCATCGGCGGCGAGCGCTGCCCGATCGTGGACACCTGGTGGCAGACCGAGACCGGCGCGATCATGATCTCGCCGCTGCCCGGCGTCACGGCCACGAAGCCCGGCTCGGCGATGCGCGCGCTGCCCGGCATCGGCGCCGCCGTCGTCGACGAGAACGGCACGCCGGTCGGCAACGGCCAGGGCGGCTACCTGGTGCTGGACAAGCCGTGGCCGGCGATGCTGCGCACGATCTGGGGCGACGAGGAGCGCTACCGCGACACCTACTGGTCGCGCTTCGAGGAGCAGGGCTACTACTTCGCCGGCGACGGCGCGAAGTACGACGACGACGGCGCAGTGTGGCTGCTCGGCCGCGTGGACGACGTGATGAACGTCTCCGGGCACCGGATCTCGACCACCGAGGTCGAGTCGGCGCTGGTCAGCCATCCGACGGTGGCCGAGGCAGCCGTCGTCGGCGCCTCGGACCCGACGACGGGCCAGGGCATCGTCGCGTTCGTGATCCTGCGCGGGAACGTGGCCCAGGACGAGGCGAAGGGCGAGGAGGCCATCGCGGCCCTGCGCAACCACGTCTCCAAGGAGATCGGGCCGATCGCCAAACCGCGCCAGATCATGGTCGTCGACGAGCTGCCGAAGACCCGCTCCGGCAAGATCATGCGCCGCCTGCTGCGGGACGTCGCGGAGAACCGCGAGGTCGGCGACGTCTCGACGCTGGCCGACTCCGCGGTCATGGACCTGATCCAGACCGGCCTCAAGGAGGGCAAGGGCGAGGACTGACCGCATGAGCGAACGGCGCTCTCGCTCGGTAGGTGTGAGCGAAAGTGCCGTTCGCTCATGGGTGAGGTGGGGCATCCTGCCTCCGTGACCGGTCCCGGGGAGCTCGACGACGGCGTGTTCGTGCGCCGCGGGGTCGTCGTGCCCGCGCGGGAGCTCCGCTGGCGGTTCTCCCGCTCGTCCGGCCCGGGTGGGCAGAGCGTGAACACCACCGACTCGCGGGCCGAGCTGTCGTTCGACGTCGCGAGCTCGCCCAGCCTGCCCGACGACCTGCGGGAACGGGCCCTGGCCCGGCTCGGCGGCCGGCTGGTCGACGGGGTGCTCACGGTGGTCGCGAGCGAGCACCGCAGCCAGCTCCGCAACCGCGAGGCGGCGCGCGAACGGCTCGCCCAGGCGTTGCGCGCCGCCACCGCGGCCGATCCGCCGGCGCGGCGGCCCACGCGGCCGACGAAGGGGTCGCAACGGCGGCGGCTCGACGCGAAGGCCCGCCGCGGCGCCGTCAAGAGGCTGCGGGCCCGCCCCGACGAGTGATCGCCGGTTCGGCGTCCACGATCCGGGGAAGACCACGGTGGACCGCGCATCCGCCCAGGCACCGCGCCGGTCGCCGTGGCACGATGACCACTCGCCGACCGGCCCGCGCCGGTGCGGCGGATCCGCTCGACACACGCAGGAGGCACCGCGGTGGCCACCCCGACCAGCTCCAGTGGCACGGACGTCCCGCCCGTGCTGCCGTCGATCCCGCTGTCGAAGGAGCCCGCTCCCGGCTCCGGCGAGCAGTCGATCGGCGCCCTCGTCCGCGACGTCACCACCCATGTCTCGACGCTGATCCGCTCCGAGGTGGAGCTGGCCAAGGCCGAGGTGACGACCGAGGTCAAGAAGGGTGTCCAGGGCAGCGTCTTCTTCATCGTCGCGCTGGTCATCGCCCTGTTCAGCCTGTTCTTCTTCTTCTTCGCCATCGGCGAGCTGCTGTCGATCTGGCTGAACCGCGCCGCGGCCTTCGGCATCGTCTTCGGCATCATGATCATCGCCGCGGGCGTGGCGGCGCTGATCGGCTACCTGCGGGTGAAGAAGATCCGCAAGCCCGAACGCACGATCTCCTCGCTCAAGGAGACGGCGGAGGTGCTGCAGAGCCGGGGCAGGGCCCACTCGAACGGGACGCCCCAGCTGGACGGCACCACGCGCTGAACCGGATGGGTCGGGGAGGTCCGCGGCCCGAGCCGTCGTCCGTCCGGGTCCCCGGCCCCTGGCGACACGGGTCGGTGTCCGCCAACGGCATCCGGCTGCACACCGTGGAGGCGGGCGAGGGCCCGCTGGTCGTGCTGCTGCACGGCTTCCCGGAGTTCTGGTGGTCCTGGCGGCACCAGCTCGTCGCGCTCGCGGCCGAGGGGTTCCGCACGGTGGCGGTGGACCTGCGCGGCTACGGGGACTCGGACAAGCCGCCCCGCGGCTACGACCTGTGGACCCTCGCCGGCGACGTCGCGGGCCTGATCCGGGCGTTGGGCGAGCCGAAGGCGCACGTCGTGGGGCACGACTGGGGCGGGCTGATCGCCTGGACGCTCACCGCCCTGCACCCGCGGCTGGTCCGCACGCTCACGGTGGTCGACGCGCCGCACCCCCTGGCGATCCGCGCCTCGGCGGTGCGCGACCCCGCCGGGCAGTTCCGGGCGACCGCGAGCTACGCCCTCGGGTTCCAGCTCCCGCGGCATCCCGAACGCTCCCTGCGCGCCGACGGCGGCGCCCGGGTCGAGCGGATCATGCGGGCCTGGTCGGGTCCGGACTGGCCGGACACCCCGGACTTCGCCGAGGCCGCGCGCCGCAACCGCGAGGCCATGCTGATCTCCACGGTGGCGCACTGCAGCCTGGAGTACTACCGCTGGGCGCTGCGCTCCCAGTTCCGCGCCGAGGGCCGCCGGTTCGCGGCCGCCGTCGCCCGCCCCGCCGAGGTGCCCGTGCTGCAGATCCACGGCGCGGACGATCCCTGCCTGCTGGAACGCACGGCGCAGGTCTCGCCCCGCTGGGTCACCGGGCCGTTCGTGCACCACGTCCTGCCCGGCACGGGGCACTTCCCGCACCAGGAGCGGCCGGCCGCCACCACGGCCGCGATCCTGGACGGGATCAGGCAGGCACGAGGCTGAACGCGGCCACCGCGGTGTCGGGGTAGTCGGAGAACACGCCGTCGACGCCCGCGGCGTGGAAGGCGCGGTACTCGGCCAGCACGTCGCCGTGGTCGGCCTCGCGATCGGTGCGCCGCATGCCGGTCGGCAGGAACGAGTTCTCGTTGCGGAACGTGTAGGCGTGCACGAGCAGCCCGGCCGCGTGCGCGTCGGCGACGAGCGTGGTCGGCTCGCCGTCCGGCGGGATCACCAGCTCCTTGGCGGGCCCGATGGCCGCGGCGTACTCGGCGATGCCGGCCAGCTCGGCGGGCCGGACGAGGTCGGCGAAGGTGCGCGGGTCGCCGGCGGCGACGAGGTCGGCCGGGGCCCCGACGTCGTCGAGCAGCTGGACGAGCTGCACCGGGATCTCCTCGTGCAGCGCCCGCAGGTTGGCGGTCTCGAAGGACTGCACGAAGACCGGCGAGTCCGCCCGGTCGAGGCCGTGCGCGCGCAGCGCCGCGACGAGCGCCGGTTCGCACGCCAGCCCGCGGGCGGCGAAGTACGTCGGGCTCTTGGTCTCCGGGTAGACGCCGATCTCGCGGCCCAGCTCCACGGAGAGCCGGGCGCGCAGGTCGAGGATCTCGTCGAAGGTCGGGACCGGGAACAGGCCGTCGTAGACCGTGTTCCCCTGGCGCAGCAGCGGCAGCCGCTCGACCGCCCGCAGGGTGCGCAGCTCGGCGAGGGTGAAGTCGTCGGCGAACCAGTCCTCGACCGTGAACCCGTCGATCGTGCGGACGGTGCGCCGGTCGGCGAACTCCGGGTGCGCCGCGACGTCCGTGGTGCCGCCGATCATCGGCTCGTGCCGCGCGACGAGCACACCGTCGGCCGTGCTGACCAGGTCGGGCTCGAGGTAGTCCGCACCCATCCGCGCGGCCAGCTCGTAGCCGGCGAGCGTGTGCTCGGGCCGGTGGCCGGGGGCGCCGCGGTGGGCGATGACGAGAGGGGCGCGCGTCGCGGGGGCGGTGAGCAGCGCGGTGGGCACGGGGGGTGTCCTTTCGCCGGGAAACGGCTCGTTCCCAGCCTGCGCGGACGGGGGGTCGGGGATGCGGCCGCCGGGCGTCGATCACGTGAACGCCGGGCGGCGGCTCGCGAGGCTACTCACGACGGAGGGCGACACGCCCCGGACGGGTGAGCGGGATCATGCGGCGGGGACGGGGTCCGGCGCCGCGACGTCTAGGCTCGTGCCCCGTGCGCGTACTGGTCGTCGGGAGCGGAGCCCGAGAACACGCCCTCGTCCTCGCCCTGGCGCAGGACCCCCAGGTGACGGCGCTGGCCTGCGCCCCCGGCAACGCGGGGACCGCGGCGGTCGCCGAGCAGCACGGGCTCGACGCCCGTGACGGCGCCGCCGTCGTGGCGCTGGCCCGGGAGTGGGACGCCGGGCTCGTGGTGATCGGGCCGGAGGTGCCGCTGGTCGCCGGCGTCGCCGACGCGGTCCGCGAGGCGGGCATCCCGGTGTTCGGCCCGGGTGCGGCGGCGGCCCGGATCGAGGGGTCCAAGCAGTTCGCGAAGGACGTCATGGCCGCCGCCGGCGTGCCGACGGCCACGTCGATCGTCGTGGACAACCCGGCGAACCTGGACGCCGCGCTGGCCGGCTTCACCCCGCCGTACGTCGTCAAGGACGACGGGCTGGCGGCCGGCAAGGGCGTGGTGGTCAGCGAGGACCTGGAGATCGCGCGGGCGCACGCCATGCACCTGCTGGACGAGGGACACCCGGTCCTGCTCGAGGCCTTCCTGGACGGCCCCGAGGCCTCGCTGTTCTGCCTGGTCGACGGCACGACCGTGGTGCCGCTGGTCCCCGCCCAGGACTTCAAGCGGGTCGGCGACGGCGACGCCGGGCCCAACACCGGCGGCATGGGCGCCTACGCCCCGCTGCCGTGGGCCGGCGAGGGCCTGGTCGACGACCTGGTCGAGCGGGTCGTCCAGCCGGTCGCCGACGAGCTCGCGCGGCGCGGCACGCCGTTCAGCGGCCTGCTGTACGCCGGCCTCGCCCTGACCTCGAACGGCCCGGCGGTCATCGAGTTCAACTGCCGCTTCGGCGATCCCGAGACCCAGGTGGTGCTGGCGCTGCTACGCACGCCGCTCGCCGGGGTGCTGCACGCCGTCGCGACCGGTGCCCTCGCCGACCACGCACCGCTCGAGTGGAGCGACGGCGCGGCGGTCACGGTGGTCGTGGCCGCCGAGGGGTACCCGGGCACGCCGCGGCTCGGCGACGTCATCAGCGGGGCGGAGGGCGAGGGCGTGCTGCACGCCGGCACCCGGCGGCGGGACGACGGCGCGGTGGTCTCGGCGGGCGGCCGCGTGCTGTCCGTGGTGGGCACCGGGCCGGACCTCGCGGCGGCGCGTGCCGACGTCTACCGGCGGGTGGAGGGCATCCACCTCGCGGGCTCGCACCACCGCACGGACATCGCGCTGCGGGCGGAGAAGGGCGAGATCACGATCCCCGGACGGTGATCTTCGCTTCACGCGTCCGTGGCCCAGGTTTCCGCGGTGTGTCGCCGCCGTTGCGGCCGGCCGCTCGCGAGGTCCCGAATCCGGCAAACGTGCCGGAAGTCCGGTGACCAGTGCGTAGCCCGTTCGGCCTAGCGAACTGTGCCGTGTGGCAGAAGTTGTCAGCGTGCAAACAGCGTGTAAACCCGTTCGCCGGAGGTTGATCACCGAGTCGCCGGACGGCCAGGGTTCCTCCGTCGTCGCGCACACCGTGGTGCCCGGCGTACCGAAGGAATCAGATCCCCCGAAAGCGAGATCCCATGGGTTCGCACGCTCCCCGCACCACCCGTCCGACGCTCGCGAAGCTGGGCTTCGCGGCGGTCGCCGCCCCGGCCGCGATGCTCGCGGTCGCCGGCCCGGCCTCCGCGGCCGAGCTGGCCCCGGTCGGCGCCTACCTCGACGAGAACGTCACCCACGGCACCCCGCCGCTGGAGCCGGCCCTCGAGTACGTCGACGAGACCGTCGCCGCCACCGACAAGCAGATCTTCGACGTCGTCGGTGTGCTGACGGGCCAGTTCGAGAGCTGATCCGCCGCCGGGCGGCGGACCTCTCCTGACCGTCGTCCGGCACCGGTCGCCACGGTGCCCGGGCGGGTCCCCCGAAGACCCGTCCGGAGCCGTCCGGCCTCCGCGTCCGGCACCAGGGGCTCACGGCCGGGCGTGACGCGGTGCGGTGTCCCCGGCGGCGGCACCGCACCGCCCGGACGGGAGTTTTAGGCTCGCGGGCGTGACCTCCCTGAACCCCGGGATCGCGGGCCCCTCGGCCCGGTCCGGCATCGCCCCCTTCCACGTCATGGACGTCTGGGCGGCGGCCGGCGAGCGGCAGCGCACCCGCGGTGACCTGATCAACCTCTCCGCCGGGCAGCCCTCCACCCCGGCACCCGCACCCGTCCGGGCCGCCGCCGCGGCGGCGCTGGAGACCGAGGTGCTCGGCTACACCGTCGCCCTCGGCATCCCCGAGCTGCGGTCCGGCATCGCCGCCCACCACGGGCACGCCTACGGCCTCGCCGTCGACCCCGACGACGTCGTGGTCACCACCGCCGGGTCCGGCGGCTTCCTCCTCGCCTTCCTCGCCGCGTTCGACGCCGGCGACCGCGTCGCCATGGCCCGCCCCGGCTACCCCTGCTACCGCAACATCCTCACCGCGCTGGGCTGCGAGGTCGTCGAGCTGCCGTGCGGGCCGGAGACCAGGTTCCAGCCGACGGTCGCGATGCTGGAGGAGCTCGACCAGCCGGTGAAGGGCCTGATCGTGGCCAGCCCGGCGAACCCGACCGGGACGGTGCTCGACCCGGCGGAGCTGTCCGCGCTCGCGCGCTACTGCGAGGAGCGCGGGATCCAGTTCGTGAGCGACGAGATCTACCACGGCATCGGCTACGCGGGCTCGCCCGCGACGGCCTGCGCCTGGGAGACCTCCCGCGAGGCGATCGTCGTCAACTCCTTCTCGAAGTACTTCTCGATGACGGGCTGGCGGCTGGGCTGGCTGCTGGTGCCGGAGCGGCTGCGCCGGGCCGTCGACCGGCTCGCCGGCAACCTCACCGTCTGCCCGCCCGCGCTCCCGCAGCACGCCGCCGTCTCCGCCTTCACCCCGGAGTCCTACGCCGAGGCGGACTCGCACGTGCAGCGCTACGCCGTGAACCGGGACCTGCTGCTGCGCGGCCTGCCGGCACTGGGGATCGAGCGGCTCGCGCCCGCCGACGGGGCCTTCTACGTCTACGCCGACGTCGGCCACCTCACCGAGGACTCGATGCGGCTGACCTACGAGCTGCTCGACGAGACCGGGATCGCGGTCGCGCCCGGCGTCGACTTCGACCCCGTGGACGGTCACCGGTACGTGCGGCTGTCCTTCGCCGGGGCGACCGAGCCGATCGCCGAGGCGCTCGAGCGGTTGCGGCCCTTCGTGGCGAAGCGGTCATAGTGGCCGCATGACCCGTGCGGACGCACAGCGCGAGGAGCCGCGGATCGCGGCCTGGAACCGGTGGATGGACTGGCCGCTGACCGTTCTCGCGGTCGCGTTCCTGGCCTGCTACGCGTGGACGGTGCTGGACACCTCGCTGCCGCCGGACACGCGCGCGGCCGTCGACGCGGGGCTCACCGCGGTCTGGGTCGTGTTCGGGGTGGACTACCTGATCCGGCTCGCGCTGGCCCGGCGGCGCGTGCGGTTCGTCGGCACGCACCTGCTCGACCTGGCGATCCTGCTGCTGCCGATGTTCCGCCAGCTGCGGGTGCTGCGGCTGGTCACGGTGATCAGCGTGCTGAACCGCCAGCTGCGGGACGACTTCCGCGGCCGGGTCGCGCTGTACGTGACCGGCACCGTGGCGCTCGTCGGGTTCGTCGCGGCGCTCGCGGTGTACGACGCCGAGCGCGGCGCCCCGGACGCGTCGATCACGACCTTCGGCGAGGCGGTCTGGTGGACGATCACGACGATCTCGACGGTCGGCTACGGCGACCGCTACCCGGTCACGGTCGAGGGGCGGATCATCGCGGCGACGCTGATGGTGGCCGGGATCGCGCTGCTGGGTGTGGTGACGGCGTCGATCGCGAGCTGGTTCGTGGAGAACCTGCGGCGCACCGCGGAGACGACGGCCGAGCGCACGGAGAGCGAGCTGGCCGAGTCCGAGCAGAAGATCGACCTGCTGCTCGAGGAGGTGCGCCGGCTCAGTGCGCGGCTCGACGCGCTGGAGCCGCCGGCTGCCGGACGGCCCGCTCCAGCGGTCCGATCCGATCCAGCGCCGCGCTGACGTCCGCGTCGGTGAGGTCGGCGTGGGTCATCAGCCGGACCTTCCCGGACATGGCGCTGACCCGCACCCCGGCCTCGGCGAACCGGGCGATCGTCCCGGCCAGGTCGGACACCGTGACCAGCACGATGTTGGTCTCGGGCTCCTGCACCCGCCAGCCGCGCTCGCGCAGGCCGGCGACGAGCGTGGCCGCCCGGGCGTGGTCCTCGGCCAGCCGGTCGATCCGGTCCAGCGCGACCAGCCCCGCCGCGCCCAGCACGCCGCCCTGCCGGACCCCGCCGCCGAGCATCTTGCGCAGCCGCCGGGCCTCCTCGACGAACTCGACCGACCCGGCGACGACCGACCCGACCGGTGCGCCGAGGCCCTTCGACAGGCAGACCTGCACGGTGTCGGACCCGACGGTCAGCGCGCCAGGCGGCACGCCGAGCGCGACGGCGGCGTGCCAGAGCCGCGCGCCGTCGAGGTGCACGGCGAGGCCGGCGGCCCGCGCGGCGCCGGCGACCTTCGCGTGCTCCTCGGGCCGGGTGACGGTGCCGCCCGCGGCGTTGTGCGTGTTCTCCAGGCACAGCAGTCGGGTGCGCAGCGTGTAGTACGGCCCGGCGGTGCCCGCGGCGCGGCGGACGGCGGCGGCGGAGACCTTGCCGGGTCCGGCGTCGTGGTCGAGCGGCTGCGGCATGCCGCCGGCCAGCCAGGCCGCGGTACCCAGCTCGGCGTCGAGCACGTGGGCGCCCTTCGGCGCCAGGAACGAGTCGCCCCGCTGCAGGTGCGACATCAGCGCGATGAGGTTGCCCATCGAGCCGCTCGGCGTCCACAGGGCGGCGGACGCCCCGAGGATCCCCGCGACCCGCTCCTCCAGCTCGCGGAGCGTGGGGTCGCCGTCGAGGACGTCGTCGCCCACCTCGGCGTCGGCCATCGCCGCGCGCATCTCGCGGGTCGGCCGGGTGACCGTGTCCGACCTGAGGTCGATCGGCGCGTCCGGATCCGGCCTGCTCGCCTTGGCCCGGGCGGAGACGGCCGAGGAGACGGCTCTCGCCGCAGGTCGCCGGGATCGCGTCGGGGTCCGCATCGGACGGGATTCTGTCAGTCCCTCCCACGCTCGGTCTCGCCGGGTCACGAAAAGGTCACGACGTTGGGCCGGGCGGGTGAGGTCGGCGGCGGGATGCAACCGTGGTCGGCGTCCGCACCGTCATCAGGGGTGACGAAGGGAGGGCACCGGGTGGACGACGCCGCCGAGCGCGCGTTCGCGGAGTACTTCCGCGCGCGCCGCGACGCCGTGCGCCGCACGGCCTTCCTGCTGTGCGGGGACTGGCACCGGGCGGACGACCACGCGCAGTCGGCGTTCGTCGCGCTGCACCGGCACTGGCACCGGATCCGGGATCCGCAGGCGCTCGACGCCTGGGTGCGGCGGACGCTGGTCCGGGCGGTCGTCGACGAGTCGCGCCGGCCCTGGCGCCGCGAGCGGCCGGTCGAGACCACCCCGGACCGCGCGGCCACGGGCCCGTCGGCCGACGGGGTCGCCACGCGGACGGCGCTGGTCGACGCGTTGCGCGCGGTGCCGGCCCGGCAGCGCGCGGTCCTGGTGCTGCGGTACCTGGAGGGACTCGACGTCGCGGCCACGGCGGAGGCGCTCGGCTGCTCGACCGGCACGGTGAAGAGCCAGACCGCGCACGGGCTGGCGGCGCTGCGGGCGATCCTCGGGGACGCGCTCGACGACCTGCGGGCCGCCGGATGAACGGGACGAGGAGGTGACCCGGATGGAGAACGACGACGACCGGCTGGCGGCCGCCTTCCGGGCCGCCGTGCAGGACGCGCCCGAGGCCGGCTTCGACCACGAGGACGTGCTCGCGGGCTCGCGGCGGCTCGCCCGCCGCCGCCGGATGCTGGTCACCGGCGGTGTCGCGGCCGCGGTGATCGTGCTGGCCGGCGGGGTGACGACCGGGGTCGTGCTGACCCGCGACGGGGGGACCCTGACCTCGGCGGCGGCCCCGGCGCCCGAGCGGGCCGAGCAGGCGGGACCCGGATCGGCGGCCGACGCGGCGGCACCGCGGGCCGCGGCAGCCCCGTCGGCACCCGGATCGGGAGCGCCGCTGGGCCCGGCCGCGGGGGACTGCGTGAACCCGCAGGACCCGGAGCTGCGGGCGCTGGCCGACGCGGCGCTGCCGGGGCTGGCCGGCGCGCGGGAGGCGCCGACCACGATGATCTGCCGGCCCGGGGGCGGTCGCGAGGTGAACCTGGAGGTGACGGACGGTGCACTCACCGGCCTGTTCACCGTCGTCTACACCCCGGCGGGGCAGCCGCCCGCCCAGACCGCGACCGCCGTCGGCTGGGTCACCGCGGAGGTGCCGACCGCCTCGGGCGGCACCGTGGTGGTGACCTCGCGCGGCGACGCGGACTCCGGCGGTGTCCCCTTCGCCGACGACGTCCGGCCGCTGGCGGAGGCGCTCGGCCCCCGGCTGTGAGCGGGGGAGCACAGGGCAGACTGGCGGCGTGACCACGGAGAAGGGCGAGCGCCGCCGGCAGGCGCTCACCGAGGCCGCGGGCGAGCTGCTCCGCGAGGGCGGCTTCGGCGCCGTCCGGCACCGTGCGGTCGCCGAACGCGCCGGGCTCCCGCTCGCCTCCACGACGTACTACTTCGACTCGCTCGACGAGCTGGTCACGGCCGCGGTCGAGCTCACCAGCCGGCAGGACCTCGCGGCCGGCCGTGCGGAGCTCGACGCCGGCACCGAGCCCGACCCGCTCGAGCTGGTGCTCGACCAGCTGCTGGGCCGGGACTCCCGCAAGGGCGGGCTCGACGCGGTGCTGCTGCGCTACGAGCAGCTCGTCGGGGCCGGGCGGCGGCCCTACCTCGCCCCGCTCATGCGCACCCTGCGCGCCGAGCTCGACGGCCTGCTCACCGAGGCCCTGGCCCGCGCCGGGCACCGGCTCGACGCGGACGGACTGCGGCGGGTGATCGAGGTCGTCGACGGCGCGGTGCTGTCCGCGCTGATCGAGGCCGACCCGGACCCGCGGGCCACCGCGCGGGCGGCGCTCCTGCGCGTTCTGTAGCCACGTACCCTGGTCAGACGTGATCCCCAACGTGCTGGCCGCGCGGTACGCGAGCCCCGAGCTGGTCGAGATCTGGTCGCCCGAGTACAAGATCGTGCTGGAGCGGCGCCTGTGGATCGCGGTGCTCAAGGCGCAGCGCGATCTGGGTGTCGACGTGCCGGAGCAGGCGGTCGCCGACTACGAGCGCGTGGTCGAGCAGGTCGACCTCGCCTCGATCGCCGAGCGCGAGCGCGTGACGCGGCACGACGTGAAGGCCCGGATCGAGGAGTTCAACGCCCTCGCCGGCCACGAGCAGGTGCACAAGGGCCTGACCAGCCGCGACCTCACCGAGAACGTCGAGCAGCTGCAGATGCGGCTGTCGCTGGAGCTGGTCCGGGACCGCACGGTCGCGGTGCTGGCCCGGCTGGCGCGGCGGGCGTCGGAGTACGCCGAGCTGGTCATGGCCGGCCGCAGCCACAACGTCGCGGCCCAGGCCACCACGCTCGGCAAGCGCTTCGCCTCCGCCGCCGACGAGCTGCTCGTCGCGTACCGGCGGCTGGAGGAGCTGCGGGCCCGGTACCCGCTGCGCGGCATCAAGGGCCCCGTCGGGACCGCGCAGGACATGCTCGACCTGCTCGACGGCGACGCGGCCAAGCTCATCGACCTCGAGACGCGCGTCGCCGACCACCTCGGTTTCGCAGGCGTGTTCACCAGCGTCGGGCAGGTGTACCCGCGCTCGCTCGACCACGACGTCTGCTCGCTGCTCGTGCAGCTGGGCGCGGCGCCGTCGTCGCTCGCCACCACGATCCGGCTGATGGCGGGCCAGGAGCTCGCGACGGAGGGCTTCAAGCCCGGCCAGGTCGGGTCGAGCGCGATGCCGCACAAGATGAACACCCGGTCCGCCGAGCGGATCAACGGGCTGATGGTCGTGCTGCGCGGCACGGCGTCGATGGCGGCCGAGCTGGCCGGCGCGCAGTGGAACGAAGGCGACGTGTTCTGCTCCGTCGTCCGCCGGGTAGCGCTGCCCGACGCCTTCTTCGCCCTCGACGGGCTGTACGAGACCACCCTGACCGTTCTCGACGAGTTCGGCGCCTACCCGGCCGTGATCGCCCGCGAGCTGGACCGCTACCTGCCCTTCCTCGCCACCACCAAGGTGCTGATGGCGGCGGTGCGCGCCGGGGTCGGCCGGGAGACCGCCCACGAGGTGATCAAGGAGCACGCGGTCGGCGTCGCCCTCGCCATGCGGGAGAAGGGCCAGCAGGACAACGACCTGGTCGAACGCCTGCAGGCCGACGAGCGGCTCGGGCTCCCCGCCGGCCTGCTCGACGGGCTGCTCGCCGACCCGCTGTCCTTCACCGGCGCCGCGACCGCGCAGGTCGCCGCGGTCGTCGCGCAGGTCGCGGAGATCACCGACGCGCTGCCCGAGGCCGCGGCCTACACCCCCGGAGCGATCCTGTGAAGCTGCTGCACTCCGGCAAGGTCCGGGACATCTACGAGGACCGGGGCGACATCGTCCTGGTCGCGTCGGACCGGCTCTCGGTGTTCGACGTCATCCTCCCGACGCCCGTGCCGGACAAGGGCAAGATCCTCACCTCGCTCTCCCTGTGGTGGTTCGACAAGGTCGCGGACCTGGTGCCGCATCACGTCCTGAGCTCCACGGACGTCCCCGCGGAGTTCGCCGGGCGGGCGGTGCGGTGCAGGCGGCTGGAGATGCTGCCCGTCGAGTGCGTCGCCCGCGGCTACCTGACCGGCGGCGGGCTCACGGAGTACCGCGAGACCGGCACCGTGTCCGGGATCGCGCTGCCGCCCGGGCTGGAGGACGGGTCGCGCTTACCGGAGCCGATCTTCACGCCGTCGAGCAAGGCGCCGAAGGGGCAGCACGACGAGGCGATCACGTTCGCGCAGGTCGAGGACCTGGTCGGGGCCGAGACCGCGGCGCGGATCCGGGACCTCACGCTCGAGGTCTACCGGATGGGCGCGGAGATCACGGAGAAGAACGGGATCCTGCTCGCGGACACCAAGCTGGAGTTCGGCCGGGACGCCGACGGGCGGATCGTGCTGGGCGACGAGGTGCTCACGCCGGACTCGTCGCGGTTCTGGCCCGCCGACCAGTGGGAGCCCGGCCGCCCGCAGTACAGCTTCGACAAGCAGTACGCGCGGGAGTGGGCGCTGTCCACCGGCTGGGACAAGACCGAGCCCGGCCCCGCGGTCCCGCCGGAGGTCGTCGCGGCCGTCCGCGCCCGCTACGCCGAGGTCTACGAGCGGATCACCGGCACCCCCTGGAGCCCGTGAGTGGCGATAGTCGCCATAGCGACGATTGCCACTCACGACGAGGTCCGGCGCCGTTCACCTGCGGAGCGTTCCCTTCGGGGCATGCCTGCCCGACTGGTCGTCTCGTTGTCCGGGCTCACCGACGCCCGGTCCGACGCCCTGCCCCGCGCCCGCGCGCTGGCCGACGACCTCGACCTGCGCGGCGTCCCGCTGACCCACCTGGTGCAGCCCGCCTCGCCGGACGGGCCGCCGTCGCCCGAGCTGCTGGCCTGGCTGCGCGACCGCGCCCGGGGTGCCGACGAGCTCGCCCTGCACGGCTACGACCACACCCCGGACCCCGCGCGGCGCGGGGGCGTCGGGCGCAAGGGCGAGTTCGCCGCCCTGCCCCGGCACGAGGCCGGCCTCCGGCTCACCGCCGCCCGGCGCGCGCTCACCGGGCTCGGGCTCGGCACCGCCGTGTTCGCCGCGCCGCGCTGGCTCGCCTCGCCCGGCACCGTCGAGGCGGTGCGCGAGCAGGGCTTCCGCATGTGCCTGGACGAGGGCGGCGTCCACCTCTTCGACGACGGCGTGCTCCTGCGGGCCCGCGCCCTCGGTTTCCGGCTCGACGCCGTGGTGTCCGGCGACGAGCGGCGGCGGGCCGAGGCCTGGCGCTGCCGGCTGCTGCACGCCGAGGCCGTGCGGATCGCCCGCCGCGCCGGTGTCGTGCGGATCGGCGTGCGCGCCAAGGACCTCCGCCGCCCCGACCGGGTCCGCACGGTGCTGGGGACGGTCGACGCCGTCCTCGCCGAGGGGGCCTGGCCCGCCACCTACGCCGCGCTGTCCGCGGCCGCCCCGGCGGCCCGCACCGCCTGAGGCCCCGACGGCCCTGGCGCTTCCACGATCGTCGGAGGACCCTGTCCGGCTCCCGCACGACCGCGAGAAGGGAGAGGGACATGCCGCACGGCCGCTGTGTCATCTACTCGTTCGCCGGTGACGAGCAGGAGATGATCGACAAGGCGAAGGCCGGGGTCCTGCCGCTCATGCAGGCCCAGCCCGGCTACCTCGCCTACGGGGTGATGGCCCAGGAGGGGAAGATCATCTCGATGAGCGCCTGGGCGTCGCAGGCGGAGGCCGAGGCCGCCGACGAGGTCGCCCGCCAGTGGGCCAAGGACAACATCGACGCCACGGTGCTGGAGCGCTTCGTGGGTGAGTACGCCTGGCTCGACCTCGGTCAGAAGTAGAGCCGCGGGCTCGGGTCGGCACCCCCGGTCCTCCGAGCCGCACATCCCCGTCGTCCCGGGATGTGCGGCCCGGAGGTGCCGACCCGGGGCTCAGGGGACCAGCACGGCCTTGCCGGCGACCTCGCGGTCCTGCAGCGCGGCGTGCGCGTCCGCCGCCTTCGCGAGCGGGAAGCGTCGCCCCACCACCGGCCGGATCCGGCCCGCCACCGCCTCCCGCAGCATCCGCTCCTGGCGGGCCCGCCGGCCGCCCCCGAACCCGGCGAGCTGCTCCGTCCCCCGCACGTCGATCCCTCGGGAGTGCGCCTCCCCCGGGTCCACCTCGGTCGGCCCGCCCCCCGCGACGCCGTAGTTGGAGTAGCGTCCGCCCTCGCCGACCAGCCCGAACGCGGCCCGGCCGAGCTCGCCGCCCACGCCGTCCAGCACGACGTCGACCTGGCCGACGCGGCGGCGAACGGCGTCCGCCCAGCCCGGATCGCCGTAGTCGACGGCGAGGTCCGCGCCGAGCGAGCGGGCCAACGCGAGCTTCTCCGCGCCCCGGGCCGCACCGATCACCCGCGCCCCGGTCGAGCGCGCGAGCTGCACGAGCAGGCTGCCCGCCCCGCCGGCCGCCGGCAGGACGAGCACCCGCTCGCCGGGCCGCACGCCGAGGTCGCCGAACAGGGCCAGCGCGGTGCCGCCGTCGTGCAGCAGCACCATCGCCTCGGCCGCGCCGACCCCGTCGGGGACGGGGAGGACGGAGGTCAGGGGCGCGGCGAGCTGCTCGGCGTAGGCACCGTCCTCGACGTCGGCCAGCACGCGGCGCCCCAACCAGACCGGGTCCACGCCCTCGCCCACCGCCCGCACCCGGCCGGCTGCCCCGCGGCCGGGGACGTAGGGGAGCGGGGTCGCGAACCGCGGGCCGGCGGCGCCGCGCCGGATGATCGTGTCGAGGGTCAGCACGCCGGCGGCCTCGACCTCCACCACGACCTCGCCCGGCCCCGCGACCGGGTCGGGCACATCCACCGGCCGCAGTACCTCGGGCCCGCCGAACTCGTCCACCCTGATGACCAGCACGTCTCCTCCTCGGGTCGTCGCCGACCCACCCTCGGAGGTGAAGTGCGGTTGAGGTCAAGGGGTCAGACCGCGGTCGCCTTCTCCCGGTCCAGGACCTCGACCGTCGTCTCCTCCGGCGCGAGGTTGGTGAACAGCCCGTAGTGCATCGCGGGGTTGGCGAGCACCGCCTCGTGGATCGGGACCGCGGTGCGCGGGGTCATGGCGCGCAGGTAGTCCACGGCGTCGCCGGCCTTGAGCCAGGGCGCGCCCGTCGGCAGCAGCAGGGTGGCGACGGGGTCGCGGCCCTCGGGCAGCCGGACGTAGGCGTCGCCGGGGTGCAGGAGGGTGTCGTCGACCAGGTAGCCGTTGTTCCGGATGATCGGGATGTCCCGGTGGATCTCCGCGTGGTCGCCGTTCCCGACCACCTCGATCCGAGCACCGGCGACCTCGAGCACCGCGCCCGGGGCGGTGGTCTCGTACTCCGGGCCGTCGAGCTGCTCGGCGGTGCCGTCGTCGACGATCAGCCGGGCGTCCGGGTTGGCGCGCAGGAGCACGGTGAGCCGGTCGGCGTCGAGGTGGTCGAAGTGCTGGTGGGTCACCAGGACGGCGTCGAGGCCGGTCAGGGCCTCGAAGCCGGTCGAGAAGGCGCCCGGGTCGAACAGCAGGCGGGCGGAACCGGTGTCGACGAGCACGCAGGCGTGGCCGTAGTGCGTGAGCTGCATGCCCCCACCCTGCTCCGGTGCGCGGCGCCCGGCACGTGGGGGCCGCGTGTCACCAGCCTCACCCGGGCGGGGCGCCGTCGTCGTCGCAGTTCACCGTACGCTTGACGGCGTGGCGAGAGTGGTCGTGGACGTGATGCCCAAGCCCGAGATCCTGGACGTGCAGGGCCAGGCGGTCTCCCGCGCGCTCACCCGGATCGGCGTGTCCGGCATCGAGGTGCGGCAGGGCAAGCACTTCGAGCTCGAGGTCGACGACTCGGTCGACGACGAGACCCTGCACCGCATCGCCGGCGACCTGCTGGCCAACCCGGTGATCGAGGACTGGACGGTGACGCGGGTATGAGCACGCGCATCGGGGTCATCACCTTCCCCGGCACGCTCGACGACGTCGACGCCTCGCGCGCGGTCCGCTACGCGGGCGCCGAGCCCGTCGCCCTCTGGCACGGCGACCACGACCTGCAGGAGGTCGACGCGGTCGTCGTCCCCGGCGGCTTCTCCTACGGCGACTACCTTCGTGCCGGCGCCATCGCGAGCCTCGCGCCGATCATGCGCGAGGTCGTCGAGGGCGCGGCGAAGGGCCTGCCGGTCCTCGGCATCTGCAACGGCTTCCAGATCCTCTGCGAGGCCGGGCTGCTGCCGGGCGCGCTGACCCGCAACGAGAAGCTGCACTTCGTCTGCCGGGACCAGAAGCTCCGCGTCGAGAACGCCGACACCGCCTGGACCAGCGGTTTCACCCACGGCGAGGAGATCCTCGTCCCGGTGAAGAACGCCGAGGGCCGCTTCGTGGCCGCGCCGGACACACTGAAGGCCCTGGAGGCCGAGGGCCGCGTCGTCTTCCGCTACGTCGGCGGCAACCCCAACGGCTCCGCGGCGGAGATCGCGGGCGTGACCTCCGAGAACGGCCGGGTCGTGGGTCTCATGCCGCACCCGGAGCACGCGATCGACCTGCTCACCGGGCCCTCCGAGCAGGGCCTGGGTCTGTTCACCTCGGTCCTGGGCACGCTCGCGGGTGCTCCCGCAGCCTGAGATCGACTGCGTCCCATTAGGCTGGCGGTCCGCTCCACCGACCGAGAGGCCGTTCGTGACCCGACCCCTGCCCGGTGCGGCCAGCCACCGGGTCCTGCTGGTCGAGGACGACCCGGGCGACGTCTTCCTCGTGCAGGAGCTGCTCGCCGAGGTCGACCCGTCCGTGCGGGTCACCGTCGCCGAGTCGGTGCGCGCGGTCGTCGAGCGGAACCTGCTGCCGGCCACGGACTGCGTGCTCCTGGACCTGAACCTGCCCGGCGTCAGCGGGCTCGACGGGCTGCGCGAGGTGCTGCAGGCAGACCCGTCCGCGGCCGTCTGCGTGCTCACCGGGCTCGACGACGAGCACCTCGGCATCGCCGCGGTCGGGGTCGGCGCCCAGGACTACCTGGTCAAGAACAAGGCCGACGGGGCCGTGCTGATCCGCGCGATCCGCTACGCCGTCGAGCGCCGGCGGGCCGAGGCCAGCATGGTCCGGCTCCGCGAGGAGCAGCTCGTGGCCGCGGAGTCGGTGCGGCTCGAGCGCGGCCTGCTGCCGTCGCTGCTGCTCGACGGCAGCTCCGTGCACGGCCGCTCCTTCTACCGTTCCGGCCGCACCCGCGCGGTGATCGGCGGGGATTTCTTCGACGCCGTCCGCGGGCCGTCGGGCACGGTGCACGCGATCATCGGGGACGTGTCCGGCCACGGTCCGGACGAGGCCGCGCTCGGCGCCCTGCTCCGGGTGTCCTGGCGGGCCCTGGTACTGGCCGGGGTCGACGAGCCGCAGGTCCTGCCCAAGCTGCAGGAGGTGCTGGTCAGCGAGCGGCACGAGCGCACGCTGTTCACCACGGTCTGCACCCTCACGGTCGACCCGGCCCCCGAGGGCGGCGACCGCGTGCTGCTCCGCTCGGCCGGCCATCCGCCGCCCGTGTCCCTGCGCCCCGGCCCGGTCTCGCTGCGGCCGCGCGTCGGCGTGCCGCTCGGCGTGCTGCGGGACGCGAAGTGGGAGCCCGAGATCCTCGAGCTGTCCCCGGGGTGGGCGTTGCTGCTGTTCACGGACGGGCTGATCGAGGGCCGCGGCGCGCGCCCCGACGAGCTGCTCTGGGAGGAGGGCCTGATCGACGTGCTCGGGAAGGAGCGGGACACCCCGATGTCCGAGCTCCCGGGCAGGCTCGTCGAGCACGTCGAGCGGATCAACGGCGGCCCGCTCGCCGACGACGTCGCCATGCTGCTGCTCACGGATCTCGCGGAGGACGAGTGACCGCTCCCGCCGCCCCCCGCCGCCGCGGCCCGGTCCGGTTGCGCCTCGATCCCGCCACGATGGAGGACGCGCAGCAGCGCTGGACGCTGCGCCGGTGGTTCACCGTCGGCGCCACGGTCCTCGGCGTGCTCTCGGTGCTCGCCGTCGTGCTCGGGGCCTGGTCCGTCGTCCGGATCGCCGACGCACGCACCGCGCTCTACGACGAGGTCGCCCCGGCCGTCACGGCGAGCCAGAACCTGTCGTCGGCGGTGCTCGACCAGGAGACCGGGGTGCGCGGGTTCACCATCCTCGCCAGCGACGTGTTCCTCGCGCCGTACGTGAACGGCCGGCAGGCCGAGGCGGCCGCCGTCGCCGCGCTGCAGCCACTGGACCGGTCCTTTCCGGGCGCGCGCCTCGCGGCGAACCTGCAGGAGCTCGAGGCCGCCGCGGACACGTGGCGCCGCGACTACGCCGAGCCCACCGTCGCGGCCGCCCGGGCCGGCACGCCGACGCCGGACGCCGAGGAGGGCCGGTTGCTCTTCGATCGCGTCCGCACGGCCTCGGCCACGCTGATCGACGACCTGCAGACCGAGCGGCTCGCGGCCCGCCAGCGGCTGGACTCGGCGATCACCTTCCTCGCCGTCGTCGGGATCACGATCACAGTGGTGGCCGCGGTCTTCCTGGTGCTCGCCTCGATCGGGCTGCGCGAGGTCATCCTGAGCCCGATCCGCCGGCTCGCGGCGCAGACCCGCCAGGTCGTCGAGGGCTCCGTCGGGACCCGGGTGCTCGGCAGCGGCCCCCGCGAGCTCGTGGAGCTCGGGGCGGACGTCGAGGCGATGCGCTCCCACATCCAGCGCGAGGTCGACGAGCTGCAGGAGGCCAACGCCCAGCTCGACGACCGCACCCGCGACCTCGAGCGCTCCAACCGGGACCTGGAGCAGTTCGCCTACGTCGCCAGCCACGACCTGCAGGAACCGCTGCGCAAGGTCTCGAGCTTCTGCCAGCTGCTGCAGCGGCGCTACGGCGGCAAGCTCGACGAGCGGGCCGACCAGTACATCGAGTTCGCCGTCGACGGTGCGCAGCGCATGCAGCGGCTGATCAACGACCTGCTCGCCTTCTCCCGGGTCGGCCGCACCACCACCGGCTTCGAACCCGTCGACCTGGCCAAGGCCGCCGATGCCGCCGTGGCGCAGCTGGCCTCGGCCGTGGAGGAGACCGGCGGCGAGGTGGTGATCCCCGAGGGGCTGCCGACCGTGCCCGGCGACCCCGGGCTCGTCCAGCAGCTGCTCATGAACCTGATCGGCAACGGGCTCAAGTTCCACCGCGAGAACGTGCCGCCGGTCGTCCGCCTCGGTGCCGTGCGGCGCGGCGAGGAGTGGGAGATCTCGGTGTCGGACAACGGCATCGGCATCGAGCCCGAGTTCGCCGACAAGATCTTCGTGATCTTCCAGCGGCTGCACGGCCGGGACGTCTACGCCGGCACCGGCATCGGGCTGGCCCTCGCCAAGAAGATCGTCGAGTTCCACGGCGGCCGCATCTGGGTCGACCACGGCGAGTCCGACGAGCCCGGCACGACCATCCGCCTGACGCTGCCGGTGTCCCCGGCCACCCCGCCCCCCGCCGACCCGGCCCTCGCCGGCGCGATCCCGAGCAAGGAGTCCTCGTCGTGACCGAAGCCCTCACCGATCCCGCCCGCATCGTCAACGTCCTGCTGGTGGAGGACGACCCGGGCGACGTCCTCATGACCCGCGAGGCGTTCGAGGAGCACCTGCACAACCGGCTCGACGTCGTCACCGACGGCGCCGCAGCGTTGGCCTACCTGCGCAACGAGGCGCCCTACGAGGACAGCCCGCGGCCGGACCTGATCCTGCTCGACCTCAACCTGCCGCGGCGCGACGGGCGGGAGGTGCTCGCCGAGGTCAAGGCGGACGAGCAGCTGCGCTCGATCCCGGTCATCGTGCTCACCACGTCGCAGGCGGAGGAGGACGTGCTGCGCAGCTACCAGCTGCACGCCAACGCCTACGTGACCAAGCCGGTGGACTTCGACGGGTTCATCGAGGCCATCAAGCAGATCGACCACTTCTTCGTCAGCGTGGTCAAGCTGCCGGGCAGCTGACGAAGCCGGTCAGAGCATCGCGTCGATCTCGGCGCGGTGGTACTTGAGCGGCGTGGTCGGGAAGCCGAACTCGTCCTTGTGCAGCGACGCCGAGCCGCACCAGCCGCAGCGGCCTGCGGCGTCGATCACCGCGCGCCCCTCGAGCTCCGCGCGCCGGTCGGTCGCCCCGCTGCTCCGCCCGAGCGTGACCGGCGCGCCGGCGGCCAGCGCCGGCGGCTGCCTGCGGGCCTTCACCTGCTTGTAGATCCAGTACGCCCCCACCGGGATCGCGACGATCAGGGCGATCCCCAGAATCCACTGCACCAGCCCGACGGCCACGCTGATCGCGATCCCCGCCAGCACCAGCACCCCGACGATCTGCGCGACCCGCAGCACGACCTTGGACACGACCGGCCTCCTCCCGCACCCGCCCCCCGTGACCGACGTTACCGGGATCCGGCCGCGGGGGACTGGGCCGAACGGCCGGTGCCCCGGGCCCGGGCTCACCGCGCGAGGGCGGCGGCCCTTGCCTGCTACTCCGCGACCGGACGACGCGCGTTACGGCCGCGGGTGACGGACGGCTCGCGGAAGTGGTCTCCCGCGGCGTTTACGCTGGTACCCGTGACCGAGCTCGACGCCCGTACCGTCACCGACACCGTTTCCCACGCCGCCGACACGCCGGACCAGCCGCAGCCGTGGCGCGAGCTCGGGCTCAAGGAGGACGAGTACGCCCGCATCCGGGAGATCCTGGGCCGCCGGCCCACGGACGCCGAGCTGGCGATGTACTCGGTGATGTGGAGCGAGCACTGCTCCTACAAGTCCTCGAAGGTCCACCTGCGCTACTTCGGCGAGACCACGACGGCCGCCATGAAGGAGAAGATGCTCGCCGGCATCGGCGAGAACGCCGGCGTGGTGGACATCGGGGACGGCTGGGCCGTCACCTTCAAGGTCGAGTCGCACAACCACCCGTCGTACGTCGAGCCCTACCAGGGCGCGGCGACCGGCGTGGGCGGGATCGTCCGGGACATCATGGCGATGGGCGCGCGGCCGATCGCGGTCGGCGACCCGCTGCGCTTCGGCCCGGCCGACGCCCCGGACACCGCGCGGGTGCTGCCCGGTGTGGTCGCCGGCGTCGGCGGCTACGGCAACTGCCTGGGCCTGCCCAACGTCGGCGGCGAGGTCGTCTTCGACGCCAGCTACGCCGGCAACCCGCTGGTCAACGCCCTGTGCGTCGGCGCGATGCGCACCGAGGACCTGCACCTGGCCTTCGCCTCCGGCACCGGCAACAAGATCATCCTGTTCGGGGCGCGGACCGGGCTCGACGGCATCGGCGGCGTCTCGGTGCTGGCCAGCGAGACCTTCGGCGAGGGCACCGGCCGCAAGAAGCTGCCGAGCGTCCAGGTGGGCGACCCGTTCACCGAGAAGGTCCTCATCGAGTGCTGCCTGGAGCTGTTCCACGCCGGCCTGGTCGTGGGCATCCAGGACCTCGGCGGCGCCGGCCTCTCCTGCGCCACCTCCGAGCTGGCCAGCGCGGGCGACGGCGGCATGCACATCGACCTCGACGCCGTCCCGCTGCGCGCCACCGGCATGACCCCCGCCGAGATCCTCTCCAGCGAGTCGCAGGAGCGGATGTGCGCGGTCGTGGCGCCGGAGAACGTCGAGGCGTTCATGGCCGTCTGCCGCAAGTGGGACACGATCGCCACCGTGATCGGCGAGGTCACCGACGGGGACCGGCTGGTCATCGACTTCCACGGCGAGACCGTCGTCGACGTGCCGCCGCGCACCGTCGCGCACGACGGCCCCGTCTACGAGCGGCCGGTCCTGCGGGGCAAGGGCCAGGACGAGCTGGTCGCGAACTCGCCGGCGGCGCTGCCCCGGCCGAGCGCGCCGTCCGAGCTGCGCGCCGAGATCCTGCGCCTGGCCGCGTCGCCGAACCTGTGCAGCCGTGCGTGGGTCACCGACCAGTACGACCGGTACGTCCGCGGCAACACCGCCGCCGCGCAGCCCGCCGACGCCGGTGTGGTCCGGGTCGACGAGTCCACCGGCCGCGGGATCGCGGTCGCCACCGACTGCAACGCCCGGTTCGCGGCCCTGGACCCCTACGCCGGGGCGCAGCTCGCGCTGGCCGAGGCCTACCGGAACGTCGCGACCTCCGGCTCCGTGCCGCTCGCCGTGACCAACTGCCTGAACTTCGGCTCGCCCGAGGACCCGCACGTCATGTGGCAGTTCTCCGAGGCCGTCCGCGGCCTGGCGGACGGGTGCGCGCAGCTCGGCATCCCCGTGACCGGCGGGAACGTGAGCTTCTACAACCAGACCGGCACGCAGGCGATCCTGCCCACCCCGGTCGTCGGCGTGCTCGGCGTGATCGACGACGTGGCCGCCCGCATCCCGTCCGGCTTCCGCCGTGAGGGCGACGTCGTCGTCCTGCTCGGGTCGACGGCGGACGAGCTGGGCGGCAGCGAGTGGGCACACGTGGTGCACGGGCACCTGGGCGGCGAGCCCCCGGCCGTCGACCTCGCGCACGAGCAGCGGCTCGCGCAGCTGCTGGTCGCGCAGGCCGGCGTGCTGACCGGCAGCCACGACCTGTCCGACGGCGGTCTGGCCCAGGCCCTGCTCGAGGCCGCCCTCGTCGGCGGGCACGGCGCGGCCGTCACGCTGCCGGCGGCGCTCGCGGTCGACCCGTTCGTGGCGCTGTTCTCCGAGAGCACCGGGCGGGTGCTGGTCACGGTCGCCCCCGAGGCGGCCGACGCGTTCCTCGCCGCGGCGGCAGAGGCGGGTGTCCCGGCCGAGCGGGTCGGCACGGTCGGCGCGGCCGAGTCGTCGGGGGCCGAGCTCGCGATCGACGGCGTCGCCGCCCTGCCGCTCGCCGAGCTGCGCGCGGCGTGGGAGGGCACCCTGCCGGCGCTGTTCGAGGCCGACTTCGAGGCCCGGGCGGGCGCCGAGACGCTGTGAGCGAGCCGGATCTCCTCGACGCGTGGCTGGCCGGCGGGGCCACCCCGCCACGGAGCGTGATCAAGGAGGCCGTCAAGGAGTCCCTGGCGGCCCTGGCCGAGCGCGCGCCCGGGCGCAGTGTCGAGGTGCGGATCCCGCCCTACGCGGCGGTCCAGTGCATCGAGGGGCCGCGGCACACCCGCGGCACCCCGCCGAACATCGTCGAGACGGACGCCCGGACCTGGCTCGCGCTCGCCACGGGCCGTCTGAACTGGACGGATGCGGTGGGATCGGGCACGGTGAGCGCCTCGGGGTCACGTGCCCCGGAGGTCGGGGCGCTGCTCCCGCTGCGCTGAGGACCACCGTCCGGGGCTCTCGTCGGGTCCCCGGAATGGGCGACGCCTGCACCGTACTGGTGGCGAAACGGCGTCCCGAGGTCGAAGATTGCCCCGATCGGCACACGGACGGACCCGACGGGCGACGGGAGGTGGCTGCGTGGTGGCAGCGAGTAGCCTCCCGGGCCCCGACGATCTGCCGGCCGGACTGTTGCGGACGGCCGCGGCCGGGGCGATCGGCGGGCTCGGCGGGATCCTCGGCGAGCAGCCGGGGCCCGAGGTCCGCTCGCTCGCGGAGCGCTGGGCCGAGCTGTTGCCGAACGCCGGGATCGAGGACGCCGGCGTGCTCGCGTCGTTGCTCACCCGGTTGGGGGCCGCCCTGCGGGCCGAGCCCTTCTGGCCGCTGGCCGTGCGCGGGATCGGGTCGGACCTGGCCGCGTCGGGCTTCTGCGGGGACCGCGCCGGCCTGGTCGGCGCCGCACCGGAGGACGTCCTGCCCGGCACGATCCGGCTGTTGCGCGAGGCCGTGCCGGGCGCGCTGGGCCTGACCTCGCCGGGGGACCGGCAACGGCTGTCCCTGGCGCTCGACGAGCTGGCCGCCGGGTTCGCCGGGGCCCTGCGGTTCCGCGCCCACCAGGCCCAGGAGGACCTGATGCGGGCCACCCTGCGGGCCCGCCGCAACGTCGAGAAGGCGCTCGCGGAGAGCGAGGCGCACTACCGCACGATCTACACCCAGGGCCCGGTCGGCATCGCCATCGCGACCCTCGACGGTGAGGTCGTCGACCTCAACCCGGCCGCCTGCCGGATGATGGGCATGCTGGAGCGCCCCACCCTGCCGCGCCCGGTCTCCGACTTCATCCACCCGGACGACTACGAGGCCTTCGACGCGGCCTACCGCCGCCTGGTGTCCGGCACGCCGGACACGGTGAGCATCGACGTCCGGTTCGCCGGGCCGACCCGGACGTACGTCTGGGGGCACGTCACCGGCTCGCTGATCCGCGACGACACGGGCCGGCCGAGCCACCTCATCGGCGTGATCGAGGACGTCTCCGAGCGGTACCGGCTGCGCACCCGGCTCGTCGAGGCGTCGTCGCGGGACCGGCTCACCCGGCTGCCGAACCGGGACATCACCGAGGAGGCCGTGCGGCAGGCGTTCGCGGGCTCGGCGGCCCGGGTGGGCCTGTGCGCGATCGACGTCGACGACTTCCGCCGGGTCAACGAGATCCACGGGCACGCCGCGGGGGACGAGCTGCTGGCCGCGCTGGCGGCCCGGCTGCGCACCGCCGCGGGCCCGCACCTGGTCACCCGCACCGGCGGCGACGAGTTCGCCGTGCTGCTCACCGACCCCGAGGGCGTCGGCGAGGTGTGCGCGGTCGCCGACCGGCTGCTCGCGGCCCTCGCCGCGCCGTTCCACGTCGCGGGCCGGTGGATCGGGGTCACGGCGAGCATCGGGATCGCCGAGGGCGGCACGCAGTCCGAGTGCCCGGCCGAGCTGCAGCGCGCGGCGGGTGTGGCGCTGTCCTGGGCGAAGGGTCAGGGCGGCGGCACCCGGGCGGTGTTCGACCCCGAGCGCGACGCCGGCGAGGCCGCCCGGTTCGCGCTGGTCGCGGCCCTGCGCGGCGCCGTCGAGCGGGACCAGTTCCGGCTGGCCTACCAGCCGCTCGTGCGGCTCACGGACCGATCCGTGCGCGGCGTCGAGGCGCTGGTCCGCTGGGAGCACCCGGAACAGGGGCTGCTCGGGCCCGGCCGGTTCATCGAGCTCGCCGAACGCAGCGGGGCGATCGTGCCGCTCGGCCGGTGGGTGCTGGGGGAGGCCTGCCGGGAGGCGGCGTCCTGGCAGGAGGAGCTGGGCGTCGACGCGCCGTACGTGAGCGTCAACGTCTCGCCGGTGCAGCTGCCGGAACCGGGGTTCGTCGAGGAGGTCGTCACCCTGCTGACCGAGACCGGGCTCGCCCCGGACCGGCTGCAGCTCGAGATCACCGAGCAGGCGGTGCTGGGGGACGAGCCCGCCACCATGGACGCGCTGTCCGCGCTGCGGGCCGCGGGCGTGCGGCTCGCGCTCGACGACTTCGGCACCGGCTACTCCAGCCTCGCCTGGCTGCGCCGGCTGCCGGTGCACGCGCTGAAGATCGACGGCTCGTTCATCGACGGCCTCCGGCACGAGAGCCCCGACCCCGTGGACGAGAGCATCGTGGGCTCGCTGGTCGCGATGGCCCACGCGCTGGGCCTCGAGGTCACCGCCGAATGGGTGGAGACGGACGTGCAGGCGGAGCGGCTGCGGCGGCTCGGCTGCGACCTCGGGCAGGGCCGGTGGTTCGGTGACGCCGGTCCCGCCGGATGGGTTCCGGGCCTGCGGCGGCGTACCATCGAGTAGTCGCCACCCCGAGTTCCCCGAGGAGCGAGTGCGTTGAGTTCCAGCCGGAACGAGACCCCCGTCCACGCCGACACCCCCTCCGACACCGCGGACCCCGCGGTCGACGACTCCCCCAAGGAGGAGTGCGGCGTCTTCGGCGTCTGGGCTCCCGGGGAGGACGTCGCCAAGCTGACCTACTACGGCCTCTACGCCCTGCAGCACCGCGGGCAGGAGGCCGCCGGCATCGCCGTCTCGGACGGTCGTCGGATGGTCGTCTTCAAGGACCTGGGGCTGGTCAGCCAGGTCTTCGACGAGCAGACGCTCTCGTCGCTGCGCGGGCACCTGGCCGTCGGCCACTGCCGCTACTCCACCACCGGGTCCACGACCTGGGAGAACGCGCAGCCGGTCTTCCGCACCACCGCCACCGGGAGCGGCCTGGCCCTCGGGCACAACGGCAACCTGGTGAACACCGCGGAGCTGCGCGAGGAGGTCGGCAAGCTCCAGGACAAGGGCCGCGACTCCGGGGTGCAGGCCACCACGGACTCGGACCTGGTCGCCGAGCTGCTCGCCGCCACCGCCGCCGACACCGGCGTCGAGGAGGCCGCGATGCGGCTGCTCCCGCGCGTGCGCGGCGCCTTCTCCTTCGTCTTCGCCGACGAGAACACCCTCTACGCCGCCCGCGACCCGCACGGTGTCCGCCCGCTGGTCCTCGGCCGGCTCGAGCGGGGCTGGGTCGTCGCGAGCGAGACGGCCGCGCTGGACATCGTCGGCGCCTCGATGGTCCGCGAGGTCGAGCCGGGCGAGCTGCTCGCGATCGACGCGGACGGCATGCGGAGCTCGCGCTTCGCCGCGCCGGAGCCCAAGGGCTGCGTCTTCGAGTACGTCTACCTGGCCCGCCCGGACACCTCGATCTCCGGGCGTTCGGTGCACGCCGCGCGCGTCGAGATCGGCCGCCGGCTGGCCCTGGAGGCCCCGGTCGAGGCCGACCTGGTGATCCCGGTCCCCGAGTCCGGCACCCCGGCCGCCATCGGCTACGCCCAGGGCTCGGGCATCCCCTACGGCCAGGGCCTGGTCAAGAACGCCTACGTGGGCCGGACCTTCATCCAGCCGTCGCAGACCATCCGCCAGCTCGGCATCCGGCTCAAGCTCAACCCGCTCCGGGACGTCATCCGCGGAAAGCGCCTGGTCGTGGTGGACGACTCGATCGTCCGCGGCAACACCCAGCGCGCGCTCGTCCGGATGCTGCGCGAGGCCGGGGCGCTCGAGGTGCACGTCCGGATCGCCTCGCCGCCCGTGCGCTGGCCCTGCTTCTACGGCATCGACTTCGCCAGCCGTGCGGAGCTCGTCGCGAGCGGGCTGGACACCGAGGGCGTGCGGCGCTCCATCGGGGCGGACACGCTCGCGTACGTGTCGGTGGACAACATGGTGGCCGCCAGCGAGCAGCCCCGCAGCCGGCTGTGCTGCGCCTGCTTCGACGGCGAGTACCCGATCCCGCTGCCCGAGGAGGCCCGGCTGGGCAAGCACCTCCTCGAGGCCCCGGCGCTCGACGCCGCGGGCGCGGCCTCCGGCGACCCCGGACCGCTGCGGGAGAACGCCCGGGACACCCCGGCACCGCTGTCCGTCGGCTACGGTGCTGCGGAAGCCCTGAACAGGCCCTGAGGCCTGTGCGGCCCGGCCCGCCACCGCGGGCCGGGCGGCCGGGGCGGCGCACACCCGCCGACCCGGCGGACGCGGGTGCCCCCGTGTCCGAGACCTCCCTCCAGGAACGAGAGCCCGACCCATGCCGACCTCCCCGTCGACCCCCGAGCAGGACCCGCACGCCAGCTACGCCGCCGCGGGCGTGGACATCGAGGCGGGTGAGGAGGCCGTCGAGCAGCTCCGGCCGTACGCCGAGAAGGCCACGCGACCGGAGGTGCTGGGCGGGATCGGCGGGTTCGCCGGGCTGTTCGCGCCGAAGCTCGGCAAGTACACCGAGCCGGTGCTGGCCGCGTCCACGGACGGCGTGGGGACCAAGGTCGCGATCGCGCAGGCCATGGACAAGCACGACACCATCGGCCTCGACCTGGTCGCGATGGTGGTCGACGACCTGGTGGTCTGCGGTGCGGAACCGCTGTTCCTGCAGGACTACATCGCCGTCGGCAAGCTGGTGCCCACGCAGGTGGCGACGATCGTCAAGGGCATCGCGGAGGGCTGCCAGCAGGCCGGGTGCGCGCTGCTCGGCGGCGAGACGGCCGAGCACCCGGGCCTGATGGAGGCCGGCGGGTACGACCTGTCGGCCACGGGCGTCGGGATCGTCGAGGCCGAGGCCATGCTGCGGCCCGAGCGGGTCCGCCCCGGGGACGTGCTGGTCGCGATGGAGTCCTCCGGCCTGCACTCCAACGGCTACTCGCTGGCCCGGCACGTGCTGCTCGACATCGCGCGGATGCCGCTCGACGGGCACGTCGAGGAGTTCGGTCACACGCTCGGCGAGGAGCTGCTGATCCCCACCCGCATCTACGCCCGGGACTGCCTGGCGCTGGCCGCGGAGACCGGGGTGCGGACGTTCGCGCACATCACCGGCGGCGGGCTGGCCCGCAACCTCGAGCGCGTGCTGCCCGACGGCCTGGCGGCCGTCGCCGACCGCGGGTCCTGGACGCCGGACCAGGTGTTCAAGCTCATCCAGGGCCGCGGCCGGGTCGAGCGCGGCGAGATGGAGAAGACCTTCAACATGGGCGTCGGCATGGTGGCGGTCCTGCCGCCGGACGACGTCGACCGCGCCCTCGCCGTCCTCACCGCCCGGCACGTGCCGGCCTGGGTGCTCGGCGACGTCCGGCGCGCCGAGGGCGGGGCCTCCGGCGAGGTCGGGTCCCGGGTGCAGCTGGTGGGCGAGCACCCCCGCTTCTGACCCGTGCGCACGAACTGCCGCTCTCGCGGCAGTGCGCGCGGACGGCCCCCACTGAGCCGCTGGTTCAGATGGTCGCGTGGGCCAGGGCGACGGGCTCCCGCAGCATCGGCGGGTGCAGCGCGGTGGCCGGGCCGCGGCGGAAGAGCTGCGGCGGCCGGCCGCGGCCCCCGGTGACCCGGGTGGCCGTCGGGATGAGGAAACCGGGCGTGGAGGTCACCTTGCGCTGGAAGTTGCGCGGGTCGATCTCGGTGCGCCACACGGCCTCGTAGACCCGGCGCAGATCGGTCACCGTGAACTCCGCCGGGCAGAAGGCCGCGGCCAGGGTCGTGTACTCCAGCTTCGCCCGCGCGCGCTCCACCCCGTCGGCGAGGATCGTGTCGTGGTCGAAGGCCAGCCCGTAGACGTCCTCGACGGGCAGGAACGCCGCCGTCGGCCCGCCGGCGGGCTCGGGGTCCGGCACGTCCGGCAGCAACGCCAGGTAGCCCATGCTGAGCACCCGTCCGCGCGGGTCCCGGTCCGGTGCCGCGTACCCGCCCAGCTGCTCGAGGTGCCCCTGCACCGCGCCCTGGGTGGCCGCCCCGGTCTGCGCGACCAGCTCCCGGGCGGCGGTGTCACCGAGATCCTCGTCCGCCCGGACGAACCCGCCGGGCAGCGCCCAGTGGCTCTCGTAGGGCCGCTCCCCACGCCGGACGAGCAGCACGTTGAGCTGGTCGTGGCGCACGGTCAGCACCACCAGGTCGACCGCCACCGCGAACAGGTTCCCGCGCATCACTCACCGCCTTCTCGTCGGCGTGAGGCTATCGGGTGAAGATCGGTCGCCGCAGGGCGGGCGGTACGCCCGGTTCCCCGTCGTCGAGCATCTCCGCAGGTGCGCTGACCTGCACCGGAGCCCGACGACGGCGCAGCGTGGCAGACGCCCGGGCGTGTCCACCGCTCGGGAACGGCGGGACGACCGTGGGAAGGCTCACGTCCCCGAAGGGGCGTACGAGAGACGCCGCCGGCTCTGACGGACGCCTCCCACCCGTCCGGAGGCGGGTGGGAGGGAATGCGTCGGTGACGTCCGGTGGTGCCGAACAGCCCGCCCCGGCGGTGGGCGGGAGGACCGCCTAGCGGCGCTCGTCGTCCTCGTCGTCGGCGTACGACCCGTAGCGCTCGGCGTACTCGTCGTACGACTCGTCGTCGTCGGTTACCGCCGTCCCACTGCCGATCTCCCGCTGCAATGCATCGAGATCCATCGTGGGGGAGCTGTACTTGAGCGCTCGGGCCACCTTCGTCTGCTTGGCCTTGGCTCGTCCGCGCCCCATGGCTGGTCCCCCTTACAACAGGGAAGGGGCGGCCGGATGTCTCGGCGGCCCCGTCTGTGTCATCACTGTCCTGGGCTCCACAGTACCGTGCGATACCGCGAGCGTGCGACGTGGCATCGACGGTGTGACCGAACTCGGTACGTGGTCCCGTGCACACTCCGCGGACGGATCACCCGGAGGGCATGTCCGGCGGCCGGGCGGGTGCGGAAGGATCTCGGACCGTGCCGTCGCCGTTCCTCTCCTACCTGCGGGTCTACGAGCCGCTGCGCGCGTTCGACGGCGCGTCGGGCGCCGCGGTGCGGGCGGGGCTCGCGCGCGGGGCCGTGCGGCCGGACCGGGCGGGCCGCCGGGAGCGCGAGCTGTGCCTGCGGGCGATGCTGCACGGGCGGCTCCTGCCGGGCGACGCCGGCGGCGGGGCGGGCGCCCCGGTCGACGTCCTGGTCCTCGGCGGCGAGGGCGGCGAACCGTTCGTCTGCCCGCTCGACACCCGCCCGCGCGCCGGGGCGGCCGTGCTGGGCTTCCTGGCCGAGGAGGACCCGGTGCTGCGGTCGTCGGCCCTCGTGGTGCCCGAGCCCGCGGCCCGGCGCCGGGCGGAGCGTGCGGTGGCCGAGCTCGGCGACTCCGCGGCCCACGTCGTGACGGCGGCGTGGACCGTCCCGCTGCCCTGGTTCGCCCTGGTCGACCCCGAGGAACGGCAGGTCAGGCTGGATGCGCAGCGCCGCGTCTGGTGGCGGGTGCCGATCGCCAAGGCGCTCGGCCGGGCCGGGCAGGCCGAGCGGGTCGTGCGCGGCGCCCTCGGCGACGACGGGCCCGCGGAGGTGCTCGCGGAGACCCGTGGCTGGCTGGAGCGGTTCGACCGGACGTCCATCGTCGAGCTCGACTACGGCGGCCTGGTCGACCTCCTCGACGACGCCGCCCTGCGCGCCGACGACTCGGCCGGCGAGGTCCGCCGCGCGCTGCGGCTGCTGCGCGCGGGGCACCTCGACGAGGCCACCGAGTGCTACGGCCGGCTGCGCGACTTCTGGGGCCGGGTCGCCGCCCGCCAGCGGGACGGTTAGCGAACCCGGAGCTGGGCAGCGCGCCCGGGCGGCGGCGCGCCGTCCTCGGCCGCGTAGGAGTCCGGGTCGATGGCCGCGGGCGACGCCCGCTCGTCGGTCCCCGCGACCAGCTCGGCGTCGGCGGGCACCGACCGCTTGAGGAGCGCCAGCGCCACCGAACCCAGCTCGTGGTGCTGTGTGACACTGCCCACACGCCCGACGGAGCGCCCGTCCTTCAGGACGGGGTCTCCGGTCTCCGGCAGCTCCTCGTCGCCGGCGTCGAGGTGGAGCAGCACCAGCCGGCGCGGCGGGCGCCCGAGGTTCGCGACGCGCGCGACCGTCTCCTGGCCGCGGTAGCAGCCCTTGGTGAGGTGCACGGCCGACGGGATCCAGTCGACCTCGTGCGGGATCGTCCGCGCGTCCGTGTCGAGGTGGACGCGGGGCCGCCGCGACTCGACCCGGAGCGCCTCGAAGGCCATCGTCCCGGCCGGACGGGCACCGGCCGCCGTGAGCCTGGCCCACCACGCGTCGCGCTCGGCGCGGGGGACGAGTACGTCGGCGGCGTCGGGTCCGGGCCAGGGCATGCGCCGGACGAGCCCGCCCCCGGGCAGGGCGGCGCTCGCGTGGGCGCCCTCGGGCACCGGGAGGCCGGCCGCCGCGAGCACCGCGGCGGTGTCCGGGCCCACCACGGACAGCAGGGCGAGCTCGTCGGTCGCGTCGCGGGGCTCGACCTTCGACCAGAACACCATCTTCTGCAGGTACGCCAGCAGCTCGGCCAGGTCGGCCTGCTCGGTGTCGAGCCAGACCGTGTCGCCGACGTGCGAGACGACCGCGTGGTGCAGCACCCGCCCCTGAGCGTCGAGGATCAGCGCCTCCGTGCCCGCGCCCTCCGGCAGCTCGCTGACGTGCTGGCTCAGCAGCAGGTGCAGCCAGCTCAGCCGGTCCTCGCCGGGCACCGCGATCACGCCGCGGTGGGTCCGGTCGACGACCGCGGCCGAGCGGGCCATCGCGCGCTGCTCGGCCAGCGGGTCGCCCCGGTGCGCGGGAACGGCGGCGTCGGGGTCAGGCTGCTCGACGGCCGCCTCGGGTCCCTCGGTCACGCGCGCGCCTCCTTCTCTCCGAGTTCCTCGGACGCCTTCAGATCGGCCTCGCGGCAGGTCGCGCATCGCCCCGAGAGCGCCACGTGCGTGACGTCGAGCTCGAAGTCCTCCCGCTCGCGCAGCCGGTCCGCCAGTTCGTCCATCAGTGCCGTGGGCGCCTCGCTCACCGCGCCGCAGTGGTGGCACACGAGGTGGACGTGCTCGTGCTCCCGCTCCGAGTAGGTCGGGGCGCCATGCCCGAGATGGGTGTGCCGGACGAGCCGCAGCTCCTCGAGCAGGTCGAGCGTGCGGTAGACGGTGGTGATGTTCACCGCCGGCGCCGCACGCTGCACCTGCGTGCAGATCTGCTCGGGTGTGGCGTGGCCCAGCTCGCGGACCGCGTCGAGCACCAGCTGACGCTGGGGTGTCATCCGCAGACCGCGCCGGTGCAGCGTCGACTTGAGCGAGGTGTCCACGGCCCCGATGGTAGGCGCGTCGACGCGCGTGGGACCGTGGCGAGGGTGAGTGCTCCACGGGCTGCTGCCGCAAGTCGACTGGCCGGGTGGAGTCGTGCTCCGTTAGGGTGAACGCTTCTGAACGCGAGTACGGATCTCCCTACCCTCGGCGAAGTGAGTGGTGGGGCGGCGACGGAAAGGGTCGGACATGACGGCTGACGGGGGTGAGCGCTCACTCGGTGCCCCGCGGTTCGACGTCGTGCTCCGCGGCTACGACCGCAGGCAGGTCGACGAGCACGTGGCGCGCCTGCAGCGGGTCCTCGCGCGCATGCGCGCCGATCTCGACGCCGCACGCAGCCATCCCTTCCCGGCCGTGGGGCCGCAGCCCGGCATGGGGCCGGGTCCGCGCCCCATGGGTCCCGCGGGGCCGATGGGTCCGCAGCCGGGACCGCCCCCGGGTGCCCGCCCGCGTCCCGCACCGCGTCCGCGCCCGGGCGGGCCCGAGTCGCCGGACATGATCGGTTCCTTCACCGACCGCATGCAGAGCATCCTGCAGGCCGCCGAGGAGGAGGCCGAGGAGATCCGCACGTCGGCCCGTCGCGAGGCCAAGGCCGAGACCGAGTCGCTGCGCAAGCAGCAGGAGAACACGCGGACCGAGCTCGCCGAGCTGAGCCGCCAGCGCGATGCCGTCGTGGCCGAGCTGACCCGCCTCCGTGGCCAGCTCGAGGGTCTGCTCGGCGCCCCGACCGCGCGGTTCGCCGTCACACCGCCGGCATCCGGCGCGTCCTCGCCGTCGACCGGCGAGGACGCACGCACCGAGCGGCCCGCACGGCCGAGCCCGCGCCCCAAGCCCGCACCTGCGCCCGCCGACGGACCGGCCGCGGGGGCCGCCGCCCAGCCGCTGCCGGGTGCGGCGCCGTCCTCGCCCTCCGGAGCCTCGGCCGGGTCGGCCGGGTCGCAGGGCGCGTCGACGGCTGGGTCGTCCGCCCCGTCGGCGGCCGAGGAGACCACTGCCGTGCGTCGTCCCGAGACCGGGTCCGCGCCCGGCGATCTCTTCCGGCCGGCCTCCGAGAGCCGTTCCGAGGCCCGCCCCGAGAGCCGTCCGGAGCCCGCCGAGGAGGCCGAGCCGGCCACCGCGATGGTGCCGCTCGCGTCGTCCGAAGAGGACGCCGAGAAGCCCGAACCGCCTGCGCGGCAGGTGGAACCGGACCGCACGGTCGCCGTGTCCGCGGTCTCGGCGCTGTCCCCGGTGAAGCGATCCGGGGACACCGGATCGGCTGAAAAGTCGAACGCTGCCAAGCCTGCGAGCGGGTCGGACACGCCGGGTGACACGCCCACGGCGAAGGCCGAGCCGGCGGCGAAGGCCGAGGCCGACGAGGTGTCCGAGACGGTCAAGGTCAGCGCGGTCCGGCCGACGCCGGCGCCCTCCGGCGACTCCGCCAAGGGGCGAAACGGCAGGTCAGGACCTTCCGACGAGCCGCGCGGCGGTGCGTCGACCGGCGAGCGCAACGGCTCGTCGGGGTCGTCGTCCGGCCCCGCGCGCCCGGCCGGGAGCGAGGACGTGGCCCGGTCGGACCGGTCGACCTCGGGGTCACGCTCCGGATAGAACGACTGCGCACCGTGACGTAGATCGGCGTAGCGTGCGCGTCCATGGAGCAGGCGTTCTCGGCTGACGTCCTCGTGCCGCTCGGCGTCGGGGCCGCGGCACTGGTGATCGCGGTCGTGATCGTCGTCGTGCGGGCGTTGCGCGGCAAGGCGAAGTCCCAGCCGGTGGCCGAGCCCACACACTCCGACTGGACCGGTGAGTCCGTCGGCGAGATGCCCGCCCCCCGCCCCGCGCCCGAGCCGGTCCAGGCCGGGGTCGCAGCGGATGGAGCTGCGGCGGGTGGTGCCGCTGCGGGTGATGCCGCGGGTGCCGATGGCGCGGCCGCGCTCGTCGGGCAGGCCCGCCCTCGGACCGTGGCCGACGCCGTGGCGGTCCGCGAGGCCGACACCGCGCCGCTCCCGGTGCAGTCCGACGTCCTGCTCGCCCGCGCCCGTGCCCACCGCGCGGCGGCCGAGCACGCCGCCGCCATCCAGGCCGAGGCCCGCCGCGCCGCCACGGGCGATCCGGACGCGCAGGAGGAGCCGCGGGGCGAGGAGCCGAGCGGCGCCGGGCGCACCGACGGCCGCGCGACCGCCGTCGGGCCCCGTTCGCTCGCCGACCAGGGCGCAGCGGAGGTCGAGGCCGACGCCGCCGGCGAGGGCACCTCCACGGCCCGGCCCACCGGAGGCGCCACGTCGGAGGGAGCGGCATCGCGCCCGGCTCTGGCCGACGGGTCGACGGCCGCACCCCGCGAGGCCGGTGCAGAAGGAGTTGCGGGCGGCGCGGCCTCTGTGGACCAGCCGACGGCCACGCCGACGCCGGGCGAGCGGTCGGCTGCCGCACCGGGCGGTGTCGGCGCAGAGGGCGTTGCAGGCCGCGCCGTCCCGGTGAACCGGCCGGCGGCAGAGGTCGACGACGCAGCGGCCCGCTCTGCTGCTGCCGACCGGCAGGAGGCCGACGTCGTGTCGCTGCGCCCCGCGACGACTGCGGACGCCGACGCATCCGGGCCCCGCTCCGTCCCCGCCGACCGGCAGGCTCCCGACGCCGACCAGCCCGAGCTCACGCCCGCGACCCGCGCTGCGCGGCTCATGGCGGCGGCGAAGGGTGCACCCACCCCCTACGCGCGCTCCCGCGACGCGACGCAGGAGAGCGGGCAGGAGCCGGCCGTGGCCGCGGGCGACGCCGTGGCTCCCACCGACGAGCGCCCCACCGCCGCCCAGCTCGCGGCCCTCGGGGTGGTCGGGCTCGGGGCCGCCGCACTCGGTCGTCAGGGGCGGGGCGGCGAGAAGGCGGCCGCCGACCCGCCAGGCCGGCACATCGCTGCCCCTACGGCCGCCGATCCCTCGCCCGCGAGCGGCGACCCGGCCGCGGTCGCACACAGCGAGGCCGGTCCCACGACTCGGGATGCAGCGTCCACGGACACCGCGGAGCCGCCGCAGAGCACCGCGCCGGTGGTGAGCGCGGCCGCCACCGGCCCTGATGCCCCGGCGCCCGACCGGTCCGCAGACGAGGCGGCGACCGAGGGCGGGACCGGGACCGGGACCGCCGAGCAGACCTCGCCCGAGCAGACCTCGCCCGAGCAGACCTCGCCCGAGCAGACCTCGCCCGAGCAGACCTCGCCCGAGCAGACCTCGGCCGACCGCGCTGCACAGGCGGAAGCGGCGGGGAACGGGCCGAACTCCGGATCGCAGGCCGCTGACCAGCAGGAAACTGCGAGGCAGGGCGGGCCCGAGCCGATGAGCGCCGAGCAGCCGGGCGGGCTCGAACCCCTCAGTGCCGAGCAGCCGGGCATCGAGCAGCCGGGGCCGGAGGAGGCGGGGTCCAGCCGGACCGTCGCCGCGGCCGTCCAGCACGCCCTGGCCGCACGGGCCCGCGCCGCCCAGCCGAACGGCGTGGTCGATCCCCGTCGCGGCGACGCCCGCGACCGGCTCCTCGCCGTGCTGCTCGACGACCCGGTGCGCGCGGTCGGCGCGACGGTCGAGCTGCAGAGCCAGCAGGAGGAGCTCAGCCGGCTCGCGGAGGAGATGCGTACCCGCCGCGACGAGCTCGGCGCCGTCGTCCGCCGGCTGGCTGCCGCCGGCCTCGGCCCGGACCAGGTCGCGAAGCTCGCCGGCCTCGACCGCGCCGAGGTCGACCGCATGCTGAACCAGCCGCGCCGCTCCTGAGCCGCCCGCCCCACACGATCACTCCGAGCGGGACAGGAGCGCTGGTCGGGCCGCGCTGACGTGACCGCCGGAACGATCACCCACCGCAAGATCGCTCCGAGTGCGACTCCACCGCTGCTGCGCCAACGGTGGTGTGCCTGTCGAAACGATCACTCGTGATCGTTGCCGGTGTGACTCCAGCGCCCTACCGTCTCGCGCCGGCGTCACACTAGGAACGATCACCGCCGCGACGGCCGCGACCGCCGCGACCGCCGCGACCGCCGCGACCGCCCCGATCGCCGGGCAGCCCAGCGCCCTCAGCCCACCACCCGGTGCAGTAGGGCGGACATGTGCGGCTGCATCGGCTGCCCCTCCATCGCCCGCTCGTCGACGTAGGCGAGGTCGCCCTGGTTGACCAGGCCGTAGAGCCGCTTGGCCGCGACGACGTCCTTGGCGGACGGGGTGCGCACCACCGCGTCGGTCTCGATCTGCCAGGAGCGCAGATCACCCTTCTCGCCGTACCAGGCCTCGATGATCCCGGTGGCGTGGGCGATGAGGACCTCGAGCGAGCCGTCGGGCTGCGGGCGCCAGAACCCGGTCTCGCGCGCGGCGGGCCGGATGACCTTCCCGTCCTCGTCGAGCAGCCAGGCCCGGGCCTCGTACGAGACGAACGGGCGGCCGTCGTGGGCGAACACGAGCTGCTGGCCGAAGTGGAACGGCCCGTCGATGGTCGGGTAGACGACCTCGCCGGTCCCGCGCCACACACCGATCAGCGGGAGCAGGCCGACGCACTGCTCGTGCAGGTCCGGGCCCTGCCGGAGGTTGGCGGTGTCGTCGGGGACCGGCAGGTCGTCCCACTGCGGGCGGTTGCGCTGCGGTGAGTCCGGCGCGGCGTTGACGGGGCCGGTGATCGTGGTGGGGACGTCGTTGCCGTCGGGCTGCGTCATGCGGAGGGCTCCTCCGGGACTTCCTCTGTCGGCCGGGCCGCGAGCGCGGCGGCGGCGTCGGGCGCCGTCGTGAAGAGGCGCCGCAGCAGGAAGCCGGTGAAGGCGACCGTGCCGGCGCTCGCCGCGATCAGCAGCACGGTGAAGAACCAGTGCACGGCGGGCGAGCATAGTCCCGCCGACCCCCCGTTCGCCCGACCCGGGTGAGGGCGGCGCGCCTCCGTACGGACCACGCTGCGGGCGGGAGGGCGGAATGGGTGGGCTCGCGGCCGAGCCGGCGACGACCCCGGTCGTCCGGCTGATGGACGGTGCGGCGGTGGCCTTCGAGGTCCTCGGCGCCGCCGTGCTGGTGATCGGCCTGGTCTGGTCGGTCGTGCTGTCGGCCCGGGTGTGGCTCGCCACCCGGCGCGGCCGCGACGGGTACCAGACCTTGCGCGAGACCTTCGGCGGCACACTGCTGCTCGCGATCGAGGTCCTGGTCGCCGCGGACCTGCTGCGCACGATCGCGGTCGAGCCGACCCTGCAGAACGTCGGGATCCTCGGCCTGATCGTCGTGATCCGCACGTTCCTGAGCTTCTCGCTGGAGATCGAGATCGACGGCGTCCCGCCGTGGCGGCGGGCCCTGGTGAGCGGCCCGGAGCGCATGGCCGCCGCGGCCGGGCGGGCCCGTGACCGGGCGGACGGCGCGCGCGGCTGAGTCACCCGCTCCGGGCGGTGCCGCCCGTGCTCCCGGACGCGAGGGTGGACGACCGGCGCGACGACAGGAGACCGGTGATGGCCCAGGCGGACGAGGCCGCGAGGGCCGGGACGAGGACGGGCACCGCGGCACCGCAGTCCCCCGAGGACGTCCTGCGCTCGGCCGGCTACACCCGGCTGCTGCTCCTCGCGGCGATCGTCGGCGCGCCGATCTCGGCGGCCGCGTACTTCTTCCTCCAGCTGGTCTCCGGGCTCCAGGAGTGGACGTACACCGACCTGCCACGGGTCCTGGGCTTCTCCGCCACGCCGCTGTGGTGGCCCTTCCCGCTCCTCGCCGTCGCGGGCCTCGCCGTCGGGGCCGTCATCCGCTACCTGCCCGGACGTGGCGGGCACTCGCCCGCCGACGGCTTCCACACCGGCGCGGTGCCCGTCCCGCGCGACCTGCCCGGGATCCTGCTGGCCGCGCTCGCCGGGCTCGGGCTCGGGGTCGTGCTGGGGCCCGAGGCGCCGTTGATCGCCCTGGGCGGCGGCCTCGGCGTGCTGGCCCTGCACGCGGTCCGCAGGGGCGCCGACGGACGGACGGCGGCCGTGCTCGCCGCGACCGGCAGTTTCGCGGCGATCAGTGCCCTGCTGGGCTCGCCGATCCTGGGCGCCTTCCTGCTGATGGAGGCGTCGCTGGCCGCGGGTGCGGCGCTCGGCGTGATCCTGCTGCCCGGCCTGCTCGCGGCCGGGATCGGCTCGCTGATCTTCCTCGGGCTCGACTCGCTGACCGGGCTCGGCACGGCGTCGCTGACCCTGCCCGGCCTCCCGGCGTTCGGCAGGACCGACATCGTGGAGTTCGGGTGGGCGGTGCTGGCGGGTCTGCTGGCGGCGCTGGTCGGCGTCGTGATCCACCGGTTGACGGCGGTGGTGCGCCGGCAGGTCGAGCCCCGCATCGTCGTGGCGGGCCCGGTGGTCGGGGTGGTCGTGGCCGGGCTGGCGGTGCTGGCGGCGGTCCTGAGCGGGCACGACGTGTCGTTCGTGCTGTTCTCCGGGCAGGAGGCCCTGGGACCGCTGTTGCTCGGCAGCGCGGGGTGGGCGGTGCCGTCGCTGGTGATCGTGCTCGTGGCCAAGGTGCTGACCTACGCGCTGTGCCTCGCGACGTTCCGCGGCGGGCCGATCTTCCCGGCGCTGTTCATCGGGGCGGCGGGCGGTGTGCTGCTGTCGCACCTGCCCGGGCTGCCGCTCGTGGCCGGGGCGGCCATCGGCATCGGCGCCATGTCCGTGGTGATGCTGCGGCTGCCGATCACCTCGGTGCTGCTGGCGACGCTGCTGCTCGGCGCCGACGGGCTGGCCGTGATGCCGCTGGTCATCGTCGCGGTCGTCGTCGCGCACGTGACGGCCGCCCGCCTCGCCCCCGCGGCCCCGACGGTCTGACCGCGACCCACGAGGGCCACAGCGCGACTCGCGGAGCGGGGCCGCACAGCACACCGCCCCGGCCACCACGAGGGTGACCGGGGCGGCGCGGGCTCCGCGGCCGTCAGGCGACGGCGATCTCCGTGCGGTGCAGGCCCGGCGCCTCCGGCGAGAGCGTGGCCTCGCCGTTGCCGCTGCGGGACAGCGCCCGGACGGTCCAGGTGCCGGGCGCGGCGAAGAACCGGAAGTCGCCGGAGGCCGAGGACACGACCTCCGCCGTGAACTCGCCGGTCCCGTCGAGCAGCCGCACGAACGCGCCGCCGACCGGCTTGTCGCCGGACACGACGCGCCCGGCCAGGACGGTCTCCTTGGTCAGGTCGGTACCGGCGGGCAGCTGCGCCGCCTGGTCAGGTGCTCCACACATAGGTCACTTGCTCCCCAGCTCGATCGGCACGCCGATGAGCGAGCCGTACTCGGTCCAGCTGCCGTCGTAGTTCTTGACGTCCGAGTGCCCCAGCAGCTCGCGCAGCACGAACCACGTGTGGCTGGAACGCTCGCCGATGCGGCAGTAGGCGATGGTCGACTTGCCGGCGTCGAAGCCCGCCTCGCCGTAGAGGGCGGTGAGCTCCTCGTCCGACTTGAAGGTGCCGTCCTCGTTGGCCGCCTTCGACCACGGGATGTTGATCGCCGACGGGATGTGGCCCGGCCGCTGCGACTGCTCCTGCGGCAGGTGGGCCGGGGCGAGGATCTTGCCGGAGAACTCGTCGGGCGAGCGGACGTCGACCAGGTTCTTGGTCCCGATCGCCGCGACGACCTCGTCGCGCAGGGCGCGGATCGAGGAGTCGGCCGCCTTGGCGGTGTAGGTGGTGCCGCTGCGCTCCGGCACGTCCGTGGTCAGCGTGCGGCCGTCGAGCTCCCACTTCTTGCGGCCGCCGTCGAGCAGCACGACCTTCTCGTGCCCGTAGAGCTTGAACTCCCAGTACGCGTACGCGGCGAACCAGTTGTTGTTGCCGCCGTAGAGGACCACCAGGTCGTCGTTCGCGACGCCCTTGCTCGACAGCAGCTCGGCGAACTGCTCCTGCGACACGATGTCGCGCCGGACCGGGTCCTGCAGCTCGGTCGTCCAGTTGATCTTGACGGCACCCGGGAGGTGGCCGCCGTCGTAGGCGGTGGTGTCCTCGTCGACCTCGAGGAACACGACGCCCTCGGTGCCCAGGTTCTTCTCCGCCCAGTCGGCGGTGACCAGGACGTCCTCGCGGCTCATGGTGATGTCACTCCTGTGTGTCGGTGTCGGTGGTGAACGAACGTGGGTCAGGCGCGTGCGGCGCGCGCCCGTGCGAGCAGGCCGTACATCTCGCAGCCCAGGCAGAAGCCGAAGGCCGCGTTGAGGAAGGCCGCCACCAGCGCGAACGCGGTGGCGACGATCCCGAGCACGGTCAGCCCGGAGAGGTAACCGAGCGCGCCGACCGCGGCGAAGACGAAGCCGACGGTCTGGGAGAAGCGGACGGGGGCCGCCTCCTCACGCTCGGCGGGCGGGCCCAGGCGAGGGGCGACCGCCAGCCGGTAGAGCACGCCGTAGGGCGCGAACCGCATGCCGGCGAACGCGCCCAGCGCGAACACCAGCGCCTGCGCGGCGGCGAGCCAGCCGCTGCCGCTGACGAGGACCAGCGCCAGGACGACGGTGGTCAGTCCGGCGGCGAACCGCACGCCGCGCGGGTCCAGGGGCGGGTCGGCCGAGCGCGCGGGCGCGCCGGACCCGTCCGGTGCGGACATGGGGGAACTCCTGAGGGTTCTCGACGAAGGGGTCGGGGTCAGGAGGGCCGACACAGGCAGCCGGCCACGCGGCACAGATCGACTGCGCGGCGTCGGGTCAGCGGCCAGTTCACGGCAGCGAGGGTAACCGAAAGGTCCGGTCGGCGGGAGCGGCGTCCCGGAAGATGGACGCCCGTCACGCCGGACGTCCGCGCAGCTCGGGGGCCAGCGCCGCGTCGAGCTCCGCGCGACGGGGCACGCCGGACACCCGCAGCAGCTCACGACCGGTGCGGTCGAAGCCGATCGTGGTGGGGGTCCGCATCACGGACAGCGCGCGGGCCACGTCCGGCCGGTCGGCGACGTCGATCTCGACGTGCCGCACACCGGGCTCGCCCGCGGCCAGCTCGCCGAGCACGCCCGCCGTCTGCCGGCAGGGGGTGCAGACCGGTGACGAGAGCTGCAGCAGGAGCACCTGCTCCGCACCCTCGGGGGCGGATCCGGTGAGGGCCCAGCCGTCCGGCGAGCCGGAGCCGGACGGGGTCCGCACCCGGCCGTTGCGGGCGCGCAGGACCAGCCCCAGCGCGGTGCCCACCACCAGCGCCGCGATCAGGACCACGAGTCCCGTGCCGCTCATGTCCCGGGCCAACCCGGCCGGCCGGCGCGATGTTCCCGGGTCAGCCCGTGGCACCCGATCCGGGGAGGGCCCCGACGACGACGTCGCGCGCCTCGCCGGAGATCTCCAGCGTGCCGTCGCGGGCCTGGAGCTTCGTGGGCACCACGCCGAAGGGCAGGCCGCCCGGGTCGATGCGCAGCGCGAAGGTCTGTCGCACGAGCTCGGTGATCGCGTCGGGCAGCGGGTCGCCGTCGCTGCCGCGGACGTCCCGCGGCACGATCCGCATGACCCCGTCGGCCACCTGCAGCTCGGCGAGCACGACGGGCTGGTACTCCTCGCCGGCGATCGTCACGGTGCCGGAGAGCCGCGCGACGGAGTCCGGGTCGAGCTGGCGCATGGTCGGGTCGCCGCCCTCGTCGACGACGTCGGCGATCGCGTTGGCGTCGACGTTGCCGAGGCTGAACCGCTCGACGCCCGGGAGCATCCGCTGCAGGTCGTCCGCGCCGACGCGGGCCGCGCCCTCGGCCGTGGTCACCCGCAGGCCGGGCGTGCCGCCGCCGAGCAGGCCGGACAGCGGCGCCTCGACGTCCCGCAGGTCGGCGCGCAGCTGCACGTTGTGCAGATCGCCGACCTGGAGCCGGTCCGCGCGGACCTCGACCGAGCGGTACTCGCCCGAGACCGCCTGGGTGAGGAAGGGGAACCCGTTGATCCGCACCGAGGGGTCGTCGGCCAGGCCGAGCCGGTCCCGCAGCTCGCGGGACACCACCGACTCCGCGGCCGCGGCCGCGGCGTAGTCCGCGGCGACCAGTACCCCGGCGAGCACCAGCACCGCGACGATCAGGCGTTTCACTCTCGACCTCCGGCTCCCACACGTCGCGCGGGCCCAACCTAGAGACCCCCGGCGCCGGCCCGTACGGCGGGCCCGCCACCCGGCATCCGTAACAGTGCCCTGACGTCTGCGTAACGCGCCCGAAACCGCAGCGGGCTCCATCCGAGGGAAATCGTCACGCACAGGTATTTCTGCAGCGCACGGGCTCGTCGAACGGGGTGAGCTGCCTCGCGGAACTCGTGTCCGCGGCAACCGCTTGTCTATTCTTGACCGATCCGCGTGACGGACCCGCCGGGTCGCGCGGTGCGGAACGGTAGGTCGGCGTCGCCCACCGTGACCCGAACGAGGACGCCGGGCGTGGCGTCCACCGTCATTCTCCGGTGGAGAGGAGGCAGCAGTGGAACTGCTACTGCTGACAGCGGACACGGATCCCGGTTCGGTGCTCCCCGCGCTGACCCTGCTCCCGCACGGCGTCCGGACGGCGGCGCCCGAGGTGGCCGCGCTGCTCGACGCCGGGCCCCACGACGCGGTCCTCGTCGACGCACGGTCCGACCTGGTCGCCGCGCGGAGCCTCTGCCGGCTGCTCGGCAGCACCGGCACGGACGTGCCCGTCATCGCCGTGCTCAACGAAGGCGGACTCGTGGCCGTCTCCGGTGAGTGGGTGGTCGACGAGATCCTGCTCCCGTCCGCGGGACCCGCGGAGGTCGACGCGCGGCTGCGGCTGCTGAAGTCCCGTCCGGGCGCGGACTCCGCGAGCGCGGGCGGCGCGCTGGTGCTGGGCGAGCTGGTGATCGACGAGGCGACCTACGCGGCGCGGCTGCGCGGGCGCCTGCTCGAGCTGACGTACAAGGAGTTCGAGCTGCTCAAGTACCTCGCGCAGCACGCGGGCCGGGTGTTCACCCGGGCCCAGCTGCTGCAGGAGGTCTGGGGCTACGACTTCTTCGGTGGCACCCGCACCGTCGACGTCCACGTGCGGCGGCTGCGCGCGAAGCTCGGCCCCGAGCACGAGCAGATGATCGGCACCGTGCGCAACGTCGGCTACAAGTTCGTCCGCCCCGGCCGTGCCGGGCTGGGCGTGCCGGCCGGCGGGATCCCCGAGGAGAGCGACACCGACACGGACGACGACGGCGACCGAGCCGCCTTCCGTGGCCTGCACCAGATGCACTGATCGACCGATCACGGCTCACCGGGTCGGCCCGCGGGTAGGGTCGTCCCGGTGAGCGCCGTCCGGGTCCTGTCCGAGATCGACCCCGCCACCACGGCCGGTGTCCGCGCCCTGGCCGAGGCGGCCGAGCGGGCCGACGGGCGCGAACCCTTCTCCGAGCAGTTCCTGCTCAACCTGCGTGGCGGGCCCCGCGAGGGCGTCACGCACCTCGTGGCGGACGGCACCGACGGGGCCGTTCTCGGGTACGCCCAGCTCGACGGCACCTCGGCCGAGCTGGCCGTGCACCCCGACCACCGCCGCCGCGGGCTCGGGGCCGCGCTGCTCGCCGGGCTGACCGGCCGAGCCCCGAAGATCGACGTCTGGGCCCACGGCGACCTCCCGGCGGCCGCGGCCCTCGCGCAGTCCCACCGCCTGGAACGAGCCCGGGTGCTGTGGCAGATGCGCCGCACCCCCGACGCCGGTCCGTTGCCCACGCTGACCGTGCCCGAGGGCGTCACGATCCGCCCCTTCGTGGTGGGCGAGGACGAGGCCGAGTTCCTGCGCGTCAACAACGCCGCCTTCGACTGGCACCCGGAGCAGGGCGGCTGGGCGGTCGAGCAGGTCCGCGAGCGCGAGGCCGAGGACTGGTTCGACCCGGAGGGCTTCCTGCTCGCCGTCGACGGTGCCGGCACGCTGCTCGGCTACCACTGGACCAAGGTGCACCCGCCGACGGCGACCGAGCCGTCCATGGGCGAGGTCTACGTCCTCGGTGTCGACCCCGCCGCGCACGGCCGCGGCCTGGGCCGCGTGCTGACCCTGGCCGGCCTGCACCACCTGGCCGGGCGCGGGCTCGACACCGTGCTGCTCTACGTCGAGGCGGACAACGCGCCGGCCGTGCGCGTCTACGAGAAGCTCGGCTTCGCCGTTCACACCTCGGACGTCATGTACTCCTCGTGATCCGGCGCTAGCCGGTCGTCACCGGTCCGTGTGGCCGCTCACGCCGCAGATCACGGGCTGGTCACGCGCGGTCGGGCGCGCGATGAAGGCCGTGCCGTTCGGGTTACGTGTTCATCCGCCGTTCATCCGCAGTGGGTCGAGCGTCCACCGGGCGCACTTAGCGTTCCTCGCCGTGCGGCCCTCCCGGGCCGCGTGTGCGGCCGGTTCCGAGCCGGCTACCCGAACACGGAGGAACCAGCAGTGAAGACCATGCGCCCGAAGCGCGGCCGGATCGCCGCGGTCGGACTGGTGGCCGGCGGAGCCATCGTGCTCGCGGGCTGCGGCGCGGCCAACGAGGGCTCGTCGGCCGGCAGCTCGTCCACCGCTCCCTCGGCGAACGTGTCGGGCACGATCTCCGGCGCCGGCGCGAGCACCCAGCAGGCCGCCACCCAGGCCTGGGTCGCGGGCTTCACCGGCAGCAACCCCGACGCCACCGTCAACTACGACCCGAGCGGTTCGGGCGCGGGCCGCACCCAGTTCATCGCCGGGGGCGTGGACTGGGCGGGCAGCGACGCCTACATCAAGGGCGACGAGCTGAGCAAGGCGCAGGAGCGGTGCGGCGGCGACATCGTCGAGGTCCCCGTCTACGTCTCGCCGATCGCGGTGGTCTACAACCTGCCGGGTGTCGACAACCTGCAGCTTTCGCCGTCGACCCTGGCGAAGATCTTCGACAAGAAGATCACCACGTGGAACGACCCGGCCATCGCCGCGGACAACCCGGGCGCGAACCTGCCGTCGACCGCGATCGCGCCGGTCAACCGGTCGGACAAGTCCGGGACCACCCAGAACTTCGCCGACTACCTGAAGGCAACGGCCGGTGCCGAATGGCCGTACGACGTCAGCGACAGCTGGCCGGTCCAGGGCGGCGAGGCCGCGCAGGGCACGTCGGGTGTCGTCGGCGCCGTCAAGGCGGGCCAGGGCACGATCGGCTACGCGGACGAGAGCCAGGCTCAGGGCCTCGGCCAGGCGAAGATCAAGGTCGGCGACCAGTACGTCGGCCCGACCCCGGCCGGGGCGGCCAAGCTCCTCGAGTCCTCCGAGCGTGTCTCGGACGGCGGGCCGAACGCCTTCGCCTACAAGCTCAACCGCACCGTGACCGACTCGAGCGCCTACCCGATCTCGCTCGTCTCGTACGCGATCGCGTGCAGCAAGTACACGGACGCCGCCAAGTCGGGGCTGGTCAAGGCGTACCTGAGCTACGTGGTCAGCCCGGAGGGGCAGCAGGCGGCGCAGCAGGCGGCCGGCTCGGCTCCGCTGACCGACACGATCAGCCAGCAGATCACGCCGGCGGTCAGCTCCATCGCCTGATGAGCACGTGAGCCGGCGGGGCCGGGTGGTCGCGCAGCGACCGCCCGGCCCCGTCCGGTGCCGCCCACCCCGTACGCAGAGAGGACGCCGTGAGCGCCCCAACCACGACCCCCACGACGGCGACCCCGTCGACCAAGCCCGTCCGTCAACTCGGCGACCGGATCTTCGCCGGGTCCGCCACGGGCGCCGGCGTCCTGATCCTGATCGTGCTCGCCGGCGTGGCGGTGTTCCTGATCGCCCAGGCGATCCCGGCGTTCACCGCCTCTCCCGAGGAGCTGCCGGGCGGCCGCAACCTCGCCGTGTACATCGGCCCGCTCGTCTTCGGCACGCTGCTGTCCGCGCTGATCGCGCTGGTGATCGCGACACCGCTGGCTGTCGCCGTCGCCCTCTTCATCACCCACTACGCACCGCGCCGCCTCGCCCAGGGGCTCGGTTACGTGGTCGACCTGCTCGCCGCGGTGCCCAGCATCGTCTACGGCCTGTGGGGCGTTGCCGTCCTCGCGCCCGCCGCGCTGCCGTTCATGACCTGGCTGCAGGGCTACCTCGGGTGGATCCCGCTCTTCGCCGGGCCGGTGTCGGCCACCGGTCGCACAATGCTCGTTGTGGGCGTCACGCTCGCGGTGATGATCCTGCCGATCATCACTGCTGTCTCCCGCGAGGTCTTCCTGCAGACGCCGAAGCTGCACGAAGAGGCCGCCCTGGCCCTCGGCGCCACGCGCTGGGAGATGATCCGCATGGCCGTTCTGCCGTTCGGGCGCTCCGGCATCATCTCAGGGGCAATGCTCGGCCTCGGCCGCGCGCTCGGCGAGACGATGGCCGTCGCGATCATCCTGTCGGGCTCGGGCATCGTCACCTTCAACCTGATCAGCTCGAGCAACCCGTCGTCGATCGCGGCGAACATCGCCCTGCAGTTCCCCGACTCGACCGGCGTCGCGGTGAACACTCTGATCGCGTCCGGCCTGGTGCTCTTCGTGATCACCCTGCTCGTCAACTCTATCGCGCGCTGGATCATCAACCGGCGGCGCGAGTTCTCGGGGGCGAACTGATGACCAGCAGCGACACTCGCACCGACACCGACCACGCTTGGACGGACAGCGAGCTCGCCGAGCAGGCCGTCGTCCCGATGCCGCTCGTGCACGGCGAGCTCCCCCGCTGGGCGCCGTGGGGCATTCTCGCCGCCTCGCTGGTCGTGGTCGGGGGCATCCTCGCCGCCACCGGCAACTTCGGCATCGGGCTCACCCTGGTGCTGGGGGCGATCCTCTTCGCCGTCGCCACGTACGTGATCTCGCGCGTCGTCGAGGGCGGCCGCAAAGCCACCGACCGCGTCGTCACCATCGTGGTCACCGTCGCGTTCCTGATCGCTCTGATTCCGCTGATCTCGGTGGTCGTCACCGTGATCCAGAACGGGCTGGCCCGCTTCGACGCGGCGTTCTTCACCAACTCGATGCGCGGCGTCGTCGGCGAGGGCGGCGGCGGCTACCACGCGATCATGGGCACTTTGATCATCACGGCGCTGGCCGCCCTGATGTCCATCCCGATCGGCATCCTGACCGCCGTCTACCTGGTGGAGTACGGCAAGGGTCGGCTGGCTCGGGCCATCACCTTCTTCGTCGACGTCATGACGGGTATCCCGTCGATCGTTGCGGGCCTGTTCGCCTTCGCCTTCTTCGCGCTCTTCGCCGGCCCGGGCATCCGTATCGGCTTCGGCGGCGCGGTCGCCCTGTCGATCTTGATGACTCCCGTCGTCGTGCGCTCCACCGAGGAGATGCTCAAGATCGTCCCGAACGAGCTGCGCGAGGCCGCCTACGCGCTCGGGACGCCGAAGTGGCGCACGATCGTCAAGGTCGTCATCCCGACGTCGATCGCCGGCATCGCCTCCGGCGTGACCCTCGCGATCGCACGCGTCATCGGCGAGACGGCGCCTCTGCTGATCATTGCCGGCCTGACGACCGGGGTGAACCTCAATCCGTTCAGCGGCCGCATGACCACGCTGCCGGTGTTCGCGTACAACTCCTACGCGGCCCCTGGCGTGCCCCGCGAGCCCTTCATCGACCGTGCGTGGACCTCCGCCCTGGTGCTGATCATCATCGTGCTCGTCCTCAACCTGCTGGCGCGCCTCGTCGCCAAGCTGTTCGCCCCCAAGACCCGATAAGGCGAGGATCCGACGTGAGCAAAGCCGTCACCGCCAAGAACCTGAACATCTACTACGGCTCGTTCCTCGCCGTCGAGGGCGTCGACATGGAGATCAAGCCGAAGACGGTCACGGCCCTGATCGGGCCGTCCGGCTGCGGCAAGTCGACATTCCTGCGGTCGATCAACCGGATGCACGAGGTCATCCCGGGCGCCCGGGTCGAGGGCAAGCTCGAGCTCGACGGTCGTGACCTCTACGGTCACGGCGTCGACCCCGTCAGCGTGCGCCGTCAGATCGGCATGGTCTTCCAACGTCCCAACCCGTTCCCGACGATGTCGATCTACGAGAACGTGATCGCCGGCCAGCGCCTGAACAACAAGCGTGCGGGCAAGAAGGCCACCGACGATCTCGTCGAGCGCTCCCTGCGTGGGGCCAACCTCTGGAACGAGGTCAAGGACCGGCTCGACAAGCCCGGCTCCGGCCTCTCCGGCGGCCAGCAGCAGCGGCTGTGCATCGCCCGCGCGATCGCGGTGCAGCCCGATGTGCTGCTCATGGACGAGCCCTGCTCGGCGCTCGACCCGATCTCCACGCTCGCGATCGAGGACCTGATCAACGAGCTGAAGACGGACTACACGATCGTCATCGTGACCCACAACATGCAGCAGGCGGCGCGGGTCAGCGACTTCACGGGCTTCTTCAACATCGAGGGCACCGGCAAGCCCGGCAAGCTCGTCGAGATGGACGAGACCAAGACGATCTTCTCGCAGCCGAAGCAGAAGGCGACCGAGGACTACGTCTCCGGCCGGTTCGGCTGAGCCGGGGACCTGCGGGAACGGACGCCGGCGGTGCGCGATGCCGCCGGCGTTCGGCGTTCTCGGGGCTCCTAGATCTGCAGGGCCTCGGGGTGGTGCCCGGTCACGACGTAGACGGTGCGCTCGGCCAGGGCCACGGCGTGGTCGGCGATGCGCTCGTAGAAGCGGGCGAGCAGCGTGAGGTCGACGGCGGCGGGGATGCCGCAGGTCCAGCGCTCGCCGAACATCAGGGTGAACAGGTCGCGGTGCAGGGCGTCGACCCGGTCGTCGTCGGACTCGAGCTCGAGGGCGAGGAGGACGTTGCGGGTCCGCAGCACCGTGACCGCCTTGGCCACCATCGCGGTGACCTGGGCGCTGAGCTCCACGACGAGCTCGCGGGCGACGTCCGGCACGGCCGGCAGCGGGTCCCGCCGGTGCGCCGCCTCCGCGATGTGCCGGGCGAGGTCACCGACCCGCTCGAGCTCGTGAGCGGACTGGATGGCGGCCACGACCACCCGCATGTCCGGACCGACCGGCGCGAAGATGGTGATGGTCTCGGTCGCGAGGACCTCGATCCGCGCGCGCAGGTCGTCGATGGCCGGGTCGCCCTCGATCACGCGCTCGGCGAGGCGGGGGTGCCGGTCGAGCAGCGCGGCGCAGGCCGCCCGGAAGGCGGACACGACGGCGTCGCCCATCTCGCCGAGCAGCGACTGCAGCCGCGCGGTGTTGCCGTCCAGCGTCTCTCGGGGCACCGGGCCAGCCTAGGAAACCGCACGGACGCTCATGGCCGGGTCCGAATGAACGGTCGATGAACGGCGGGGTCCGCTACGGGTCGAGGCGGAAGCCCACCTTGAGCCCGACCTGGAAGTACTCCACGTGACCTTCCCGCAGGTTCCCGCGGATCTGCGTGACTTCGAACCAGTCCAGCTGGCGGAGCGTCTCGCTGGCGCGGCTGACACCGTTGCGGATCGCGGCGTCGACGCTGTCGGGCGAGGTGCCGACGATCTCGGTGACGCGGTACACGTGATCGGACATGCACCGGGTGTATCCCGACCGGCGGGTAGCCCAAACGTCGGAACGGCGCTCAGACGGCGAGCGGTCCCGGCATCTGCCCGGTGACGACGTAGACGATCCGCCGTGCCACGGCGACGGCGTGGTCCGCGTAACGCTCGTAGAACCGGGCGAGCAGCGTGACGTCGACCGCCGCCTCCACGCCGTGGTCCCAGTTCCGGTCCATCAGCACCGTGAACATGTGCTTGTGCAGGTCGTCCATCGCGTCGTCGTCCGACTCGAGCTCGGCGGCCGCCGTGAGGTCACGGCTGCGGATCACCGCGCCGGCCTTGCGGGCCAGCGCGACGCCGACCCGGCCCATCTCGGCGAAGTACGGGGCGATCTCGTCGGGCAGCACCGGCTGGGGGTGGCGGCGCCGCGCGGCCTGCGCCACGTGCAGCGCCAGGTCACCCATCCGCTCGATGTCCCCGGCGCCATGGATGGCGGAGACGACGATCCGCAGGTCCGTCGCGACCGGTGCCTGCAGCACGAGCAGCGCGAAGGCCTTCTCCTCGGCCGAGTGCCTGATCTCGTCGATCCGGATGTCCTCGTCGATCACCTCCTCGGCGAGCCGCAGGTCCGCCTCGAGGAGTGCGCGGGTCGCCTTCGCCATCGCCTCCGCGACGCCCTCGCACATCACCGCGAGGGCGTCGGCGAGCTCGTCGAGCTGGTCCGTGTAGGCGTCGCGCATGGTCCGAGGGTAAAGGGGTGCGATCCGGTGCACAGCAGCAGGACGTGAACCGGCGATGAACGCTCGGGGTCGCCGTCAGCCGCAAGAGGCGGTCGGGGCGACCTGCGCCGCCGGGGCGGCCGCGTCGGTCACGGGCGCCCGGACGGTGCCGTCGAACGAGGTGCCGAGCACCAGCTGGAGGGTGCCCGTGCGGCCCGGATCCTGGACGAGCCGGGCGCCGGGGACGACCTCGCGGAGCAGCTCGGCGGCGTCGGCCCGGTCGGGGGAGAAGCGCAGGACCGTCTCGGCGGAGGGCTGTGCGGCGTTGCCGACCTCGCCCACGCCGAACCCGAGCGACCGCAGCGCGTCGCCGACCTGGCGGCCCAGCCCGTCGCGGGCGGCCGCGTTGACCACGTTGACCGTGACATCGGAGGGCTTCGGGCCCTCGGCCGACGCCACCGGCGTCGTGGTGGTGGGGAGCGGCTGACCCTTCCGCAGCGCGGAGAACAGCCGGGAGGACTCGGTGTCGCGCAGCTCCAGGTTGCCGCGGGTGTTCGGCACGGCCGAGACGGGCAGCGGCAGGAAGGTCACGCCGTCCGCGGACGGTCGGTCGAGCGCGGAGGTCAACCGGACCATCTCGTGGACGCCGACGTCGTCGGCCAGCATGCTGCGGCCCAGGGCGGCGGCGAAGTCCCGGGTCGTGCTCGGGGAGAGCAGGGTCGAGGCGGACAGGGCCTCGCGGAAGGTGGCCGCGAGCAGCTGTTGCTGGCGTTGCAGCTGGCCCAGCGCGGGGGAGGGATCGCTCGGCACCGCGGCCGCCTCGGCGAACCGGACGGCCTGCGCGCCGTCGAGCCGGGTGGGGCCGGCCTGCGGGACCACCGTGCCGAGCGTGCGGTCCTCGACGGGCTGCCCGACGCACACGTCGACGCCGCCGATCGCGTCGACCATGCCGGCGATGCCGGGCAGGTCCAGCGCGACGAACCGCGTCACGGACATGCCCGTGAGCTGCTGGACGGTGCGGACCAGGCACCGCGGCCCGCCCACCGTGTAGGCCGACGACAGCGCGGTGCGGGTCTCGGCGGGGACGGTCTCGTCGAGGTAGGTGGCGGCCGCGGGGTCCCAGCGCGGGCAGGGCGGCCGGTTGATCTCCAGGTCCATCGGGAAGGAGACGCCGACGACCCGGTCCCCGTCCGCCGCGACGTGCGCGAGCATCAACGTGTCCGTCCGCTCGCCCGTGGCCGCCGGGGTGCCCGAGCTGCCGGAGGCGGTGCCGAGGACCAGGACGTTGTCGTCGCCGGACTGGCCCGCGGCGTCGATCACCCCGGACTCGGGGTCGAGCGCGGCGACCGAGCGGATCGTCGAGTCCATCCAGCGGGTGGCGCCCCAGCTCAGCGCGACGCCGAGGAACGTCAGGACGGCCAGCGCGGCCGCGGTGATCCGGCCGGCCAGGGCCAGGCGGGACGGCGCCTTCGGCGGGGTGTCCGTGGTGGCCCGCCGGTCGGCGCGACGGGAGCGGGGGGCCTCCTCCTCGTCGTGCTCCTCGTCCTCGTCGAGGCTGACGCCGGCGTGGGCGGCGGTCAGGCGCGTGAGGCTCGCGTCGATCGCGCGGGTGCGGTCGGCGAGGGCGTCGCCGTCGTCTGCGGCCTCGTCTCCCACAGGGGGAACGAGCGCGGTGTCGTCGCCGCGGGGGGTGCGCAGGGCGCGACCGGGGGTGTCCGGGGAGCCCGTGCGGGCGCGGAGGCGGGTGGTGGGGGAGGCGGTCGTCGCCTCGCCCGGCTGCGGGGGTGCCGCGGCGCCGGGTCGGCGCGCAGCGCTCTTCTGAGGTGCCGGGTCCTGCGCCGGCGCGCGGCCGACGGCGGGCACACCGTTCGGGCCGCGGGGCGGTGCACCGGCAGGCCCGGTCGGGAGACCGACGGTGCTCGCCGCGGGGTCGGAAGGGCGGCGCGGCCCGCCTGGGCGGATCCCCGTCGTCGCTGCGGCGTCGGAGGCGTCGGGGCGGCGCGGGGCCGCGCTCCGCGGGTCGGCGCTCGACGGGCCTGGTCGGACTGGGAACTCCGGCCGGTGGTCGCCGGGGTTCCCGACCGCCGGTGCCGCGGGACCGGTCGGTCCGCCGTCACCTCGACCGCCGCGCGGGCGGCCGTGGCCCCCCTCCTGCCCAGGGGTGTTCCGGGCGGCGCCGTTCTGCCCGAACCCGTTCTGCCCGGTGCCGTTCGTCCCGGCGTTCTGCGCATACGGTGTGGCGGTGTTCTGCGAGGCGGGCGGCCCGTACCCGCCCTGTCCTGTGCCGTTCCGGCCGAAGCCGTTCGGCCCGGGAGTGCTCGGATCACCGCCGTGGTGTGCCGGACCGCCCTGTCCTGTGCCGCTGCGTCCGTAGCCGTCCCGGTCCCGCCCGGCCGGGCCGTAGCCGGTCCGGTCGTCGGCGGCCCGGCGTCCGGCCTGCCCGTACCCGCCGGCCTGCTCGGGCCAGGACGGGCTCGGGGCCGTGCCGTTCCGCGGTCGGCCGTTCGTCGAGGCGGGGGCGTACCCGTCGGACCCCGGTCCTCCGGGGGCGCGGCGCTCGCGCCGGGGCGTGTCGTCCTGCTCCACCGACGCGGCGGGATCGGGTCCTTCGGTGGCGCGGATCCCGAGCCGGGCGAGGACGTCGTCCGCAGGGGGAGGCCCGTCCCCCCGGGCACGCCGGCCCGCGCGGGAACCCCGCGACCGCCGGTCGTCCTCGTCCTGCACGTCACCTCCGGCCCACCGACAGCGGGAAGGGCGGAGTAGCCGTCACCGGCAGTGTCCGCCCCGGCCGTCGAGTTTACGGAGCCGCAATGCTCCGACCGGCGGAGGGTCAGCCGGTCGTGCGAACCGGCTGGGGTATGGACCGGCGCGCCCCGGCCGGCCCGGCGAGCCGCACCCGGCCGCCGCGCGCGGTCCGGTAGGCCACGGCGTTGCGGCCCGCCTCCTTGGCCGTGTAGAGGAGCATGTCGGCCTCGCCGATCAGGCGCTCGACCTCGGCGATCCGCCCCGCGGCGTGCGCCACCCCGATGCTCACGGTGACCCGCAGGTCGGGGTGCAGGTCCGACCAGTCGTGCCGCGCGATGCGGTCCCGCGCCTGTTCGCTGATCTCCACCGCCTGGGCCAGGTCGCGGCCGGGGAGGACCAGGGCGAACTCCTCGCCGCCGTAGCGGGCGCAGAAGCCGCCGTCGGGCAGCGCGGCGTCGAGCTCGGTCACCATGCGCTGCAGGACGCGGTCGCCGAACAGGTGCCCGTGGGTGTCGTTGACCAGCTTGAAGTGGTCGATGTCGACCAGCGCGAGGCAGAGCCCGGTGGTCCGGAAGGGGGTGCCGTCGAGGTCGGCCAGCAGGGCGGCGAGCCGCTCGTCGAGGTAGCGGCGGTTGTAGCTCGCGGTGAGGCTGTCCCGGCGGCTCTGCTCGCGGGCCTCGGCGTGCTCGCGGCGGAGGCGGTCGAGCTCGTCGTGGGCGTCGGGCAGGGGCTCGTCGCCGTGCAGGAGGCGCAGCGCCGCGTGGAGGTGGCCGTAGGCCTGCTCCCAGGCGCCCTCGGCGGCGAGGCGCTCGGCGGCGGCGGTGTGCAGGGCCGCGCGGTTGCGCGGGGACGCCGGCGGGGTGTCCGTGATCGTCGGCGCGTCGTGCACCAACGTCCGCACCGTCGCCCTGCCGTCCATCGCGATCACCCCCCTGCTGCCCCTATCGTCGTCGTGACGCGTGTGGTTCTTGAGACGGACGGGACGTTCCTACCCGTTCGCGTCCCACTCCACCCGTCCGGGCGAAAGGTGATCCACAGGGCGTCGGCGCGCGAGGTCACCCGCCGGAGTGCTCCAGCTCCGCGCCGAAGGGCACGGAGGGGTCGTCGGCGTCGTCGAGCCAGTGCTCGGGCAGGACGACCTTGCCCGGCGAGCCCTGCCGCCCGCGCGGGCCCTCGGCGTCGGCGGGGAACTCCTGGTCGAGGTCGAGCTGCGCGAGGAGCTCGTCGAGCTGGTCGATGCTCTCGACCATGCCGAGGCTGCGCCGCAGGCCGCCGCCGACCGCGAAGCCCTTGAGGTACCAGGCGATGTGCTTGCGGACGTCCCGGATGCCCTTGTGATCACCCATGTGCTCGCACAGCAGCACGGCGTGCCGGCGCAACGTGGCCGCGACCTGCCGCAGGTTCGGCGGGGTGGGCAGAGGGCGCCCGGCGAAGGCGGCCTCGAGGTCGCCGAACAGCCACGGCCTGCCGAGGCACCCCCGCCCGACGACGACGCCGTCGCACCCGGTCTCGCGGACCATGGCGAGCGCGTCGTCGGCGCTGAAGATGTCGCCGTTGCCCAGCACGGGGAGCCCGGCCGGCAGGTGGTCACGCAGGCGCGAGATCGCCGACCAGTCGGCGTGCCCCGAGTAGCGCTGCGCCGCGGTCCGGGCGTGCAGCGCGACGGCCGCGGCCCCGGCGTCGGCCGCGATCCGCCCGGCCTCGAGGTAGGTGTGGTGCCCGTCGTCGATGCCGATCCGCATCTTGACGGTCACGGGCAGGGCGCCGGCGTTGTCGACGGCCGCCTTCACGATCCGCTCGAACAGCCGCCGCTTGAACGGCAGCGCCGCGCCGCCGCCGCGTCGCGTGACCTTCGGGACCGGGCAGCCGAAGTTCATGTCGATGTGGTCGGCGAGATCGCGCTCGACGATCATCCGCACGGCCTGCCCCATCGCCGCCGGGTCCACGCCGTAGAGCTGCATGGAGCGCGGCTGCTCGTCCGGGTCGAACGCGATCATGCGGAAGGTCAGCGGGTTCTTCTCGACCAACCCGCGCGAGGTGATCATCTCGCAGACGTAGAAGCCCGCCCCCTGCTCGCGGCACAGCCGCCGGAACCCCGGGTTCGTGATGCCCGCCATGGGCGCCAGCACGACCGGCGTCGCCACCTCGTGGCGGCCGATGCGCAACGGCGGCAGCACCGGGCGGGCGGTGCTCTCGGGGGTGCCCAGCAGTGTCACGGGATCCCATTGTCCACGTCGTCGACATGCGGGGTGGAGCAGGCACCGGTCGGCCTCGCCGCTCGCTAGGGTCGAACCCTCGCCGACCGAGGAAGGCCACACACGCAGGTCGACAGGTTGCGTCTCCTCCTCAAGCGGGATCTCACGATCCCCGAGCTGATGGAGGCCGCGACCTTCGTCTACGAGGCGCGCATGGATCCGTACGTAGACCTGAAGGTGTCCGAGCGGATCCTGCGCGAGCTCCGCGACCGGATGGGGCTGTCGTTCGCCGAGATCGCCGCGCTGACCCGGCTCCCGCTCGGGCTGGTCGTCAGCGTGACGCGCAAGGCAGACCGCGCCTGACGGCTCGACCCGGCCAGGTGGGGCCGTGGTCCAGTAGGCTCGTGCCGCGGTCGACCTGGGCAGCAGCCTGGGGTCCGGCCAGGGCCTCTAGCTCAATCGGCAGAGCAGCGGACTTTTAATCCGCGGGTTCAGGGTTCGATCCCCTGGGGGCCCACCCCGTCTGAACTGCTGATATGTAGGATCAGGGGCGTAGTGCAATCCTGTAATGACTGCGAGTTCGAGCGGCCGCTGTAGGTTGCACGGCTCGTTCGACGTTGTGTCTTGGTTGGTTGCGTGGGTCGTGGCTGCACGTCGATGGCCCTGATTCGTCCTACGCGGGGCTGAGCTCAGTGAGTACGAGCTCGCGAAGGAGCCAGTCGACGCACAGACCTTTCGAGACGCCGACGGCGTGTTAACCGACTCCTCGATCAGACCCACCGGCCGGGCCCTGGCCTCACCCGTGTCTGGGACCAGGCTCTCGGCTCCGACGAGGGCGGCGATGATCTCCAGGGCCGGCCGGAACAGGTCCGCGGCGACCCGCTGGCGTGGCGCAGCGCAGGGGCCTGCTCGACCACCGTCACCTCGAAGCCGTAGCGGTGCAGCCAGTAGGTCAGCACCGGTCCCGCGCCGCTCGCGTCGGACACGAGTACCCGCACCACCCACACACCCAAGCAGAACCGCGGCCAGTCAAGGTGGGCAGCAAGCACGCCGGCTGCACTCGTCCAGGACCCCGTCGCCGGCTGGCCGCCCGCGAGGACGGTCTGTGCGACGGGTCCCGCCCGTACTCGGCGAGATATTGGCCAAGATGTTCGTCGCGCCGATCGACCAGGATGTTCTTTCTCGTTCAGGAACGCGTTGTCGGAGCGAGCCTTGGTCCCGAACGGCGAGCTCCGGCTACTGCACTCGCTCGTCAGCCGCTTCGGCCTCTTCGGATTCGAGCAGTCTTACCTGCAGGAGGTCGACGACAACCTCAGCGAGGTGCCGTGAGCCAAGGCCTGAATCGGCATCTGTCATGGATCCTCTGCCCTGTTGCCGATGTCGACGCAAATCGATCTGGAGCGCACGGATCGAAGAGCAAAAAGTTCTGCATAGCGGGTGGGGGAAGAAGGCTTCCGTCCGTAGGTCAGACCGGGTATAGGTGTTGGTTGCCACGGTCACTTGACTGGTCCAGTCTGGGGTGCGCGGCTTGGCGAAGACGGCAGGCCGAGCTGCTGGCGGCGGACGCACGGCAGGAGGATGAGATGACGCGGACACCAAAAGAGATCTTCGAGCACCATGCCGGTGCGCTGGTCGCGGGGGATCTTGACGAGATCGTGGCTGACTACACCGACGACTCCGTCTTCATCACTCCGCGTGGTGTGTGGCGCGGCAAGGATGGTGTACGCACGGCGTTCGGCCAGCTGCTCGCCGACCTACCGAACGCGGAATGGGATGTTCCGACACAGATCTTCGAAGGGGATGTCCTGTTTATCGAGTGGAAGGCGGTCTCGGAGTCGGCGCGGGTGAGCGACGGTATCGATACGTTTGTCTTCACCGACGAAGGGATCCGTGCGCAGACCGTGCGGTACACGCTGGAGACGAGGAAGTAGGCCGCGCTACCGCGCGGCACAGGGGCGCGTCGGCAGGAGGTCGGCCCGCGTCGTGAGGCGCTCCTGGGGTCGAAGTCGCGGACGTCCTGCACACGTGGCGGCTGGGGCCGACGGGTCGATCGGGCGGGGCGGCCGTCGACCCGCGATCGCGGGGTGCGCGCCGCGGCGCGAGCCGTGGGCTGACGCTGTGCTCACGCTCCCCGCTGCACCCGGCGATGTCGGCAGGCAGGTAAGGAGGGGACGGGGTCCGCGGGCGACATGCCCACCCACACTGCGCGCTGACCACCCGCATCGGGTGGCCCCACTCCTCGACACCAGCGGCAGGCTGCGGCGCACGGCACATGCTGCTTAGGCGACCGCGGGTGGTGAGGACTGCGATGACGCAGGCACAGGTCAGCGAGACGAGGACGGATCCGAGGACCGAGGTGGACGCGGTCGTTGTGGGAGCCGGCTTCTCGGGGCTGTACATGCTCCGCCGGCTGCGCGATCTGGGACTCTCGACCCGAGCGTTCGAAGCCGGGGACGACGTCGGCGGGACCTGGTACTGGAACCGCTACCCCGGGGCGCGCAGCGACTCCGACAGCCACGTCTACTGCTTCTCCGACCGGTTCGACGAGAAGATGCTGGCCGAGTGGGAGTGGACCGAGCGCTACCCCGCGCAGCCGGAGATCCTGCGCTACCTGCAGTGGGTCTCGGAGAAGCAGGACCTGCGCGGGAACATCACGTTCCAGACGCGGGTGACCGCAGCGCGCTACGACGAGGCGCGCAACCGCTGGGACATCACCACCGACGGCGGCGAGACCGTCTCCGCCCGCTATTTCATCCCGGCGGTGGGGCTGCTGTCCAAACCCAACATCCCGAAGTTCCCCGGGCTGGACCGCTTCGAAGGACAGTGGTTCCACACCGCGCAGACCCCGCACGAGGGCGTGAACGTCCAAGGCAAACGCGTTGCTGTCATCGGCAACGGTGCGACCGCAGTCCAGGTGGTCCCGGTCGTCGCCCAACAGGCGGAGCACATCTACGCCTTCACCCGGAACCCGTACCACAGCCTGCCGGCGCGCAACCACCGCCTCGACGCCGAGGACTGGTCGGAGATCCACGCCCACCACAAGGAGATCTGGGCCAGGGCCAGGGACAACTTCGGCGGGTTCCCCTACGCGGACTTCAAGGGCATGGGCACAGACTTCACCGACAACGAGCGCCAGCAGATCTTCGAGGAGGGCTGGCGCAAGGGCGGGTTCCCACTGGCCTTCTCCACCTTCGCCGACGTCCTGGCCAGCCGCGACACCAACGACAAGTTCATGGACTTCCTCCGGTCCAAGATCAGTACGCTGGTTCGCGACCCGCAGGTGGCCGAACAGCTGACCCCGACCGACCCGTTCTGCACCAAGCGGCCGCCCCTCGAGCACGGCTACTACTCCGCCTTCAACCGGGGCAACATCAGCCTGGTCAACATGAAGAACTCGCCCATCGCCGAGATCACGTCCACCGGCATCCGGACCGCCGACGCGGAGTACGAGGTGGATGTGATCATCTTGGCCACCGGCTTCGACGCCTTCACCGGCTCGATGCTCGACCTGGACATCCAGGGCCGGGGAGGCCTGGGCTTGAGGGAGAAGTGGGCCGACGGCCCGCGGGACTATCTGGCTCTGATGGTTCACGGGTTCCCGAACATGTTCATGCTCTACTGCGGGCCCTTCAACCCGGCGATCCTCACGAATGCCCCGACGCTGATCGAGCAGCAGGGCGAGTGGCTGGCCGCCTGCCTGCAGCACATGCGCGAGCACGGCTACGACTTCATCGAGCCCCGCCAGGACGCCGAGGACGCGTTCGTTCAGCTCCACCAGGACACAGCGAACGCCACCCTCATTCCTGAGACCGAGTCCTGGTGGACCGGCACGAACATCGAGGGCAAGCCGCGCATGCTGCTGTCGTGGTGCGGCGGTTTTCCCGCCTACCGCCAGCTCTGCGATGAGGCGGCTGAGCGCTACGACGGCTTCGAGCTGCACGCGAGCTGAGCACCCTCCCACGACCCGAGACGAGGAAGATCATGGTGCTGGACGCCCAGGCCGAGACCTGGCTCAAGGGGCTCGCCGACTCCGGACTGCCACCACTCAATGAGATGCCCGTGGACCAGGCGCGGGCGACCTACGAGGCCGTGGTCGCCGACTGCGGGCTCAAGCCCGAGCCGGTCGCCGACATCGTGGACAAGACCATTCCCGGTCCGGCCGGGGACATCCCGGTCCGCGTCTACACCCCGGACGGCCATGGCCTGTTCCCGATCGTCGTCTACTTCCACGGCGGGGGCTGGGTCCTGGGCAGCCTGGAGGTCGTGCACGGCCCGTGCACGGTCATCGCGAACCGGGCACATGCCGTCGTCGTCTCTGTCGACTATAGGCTCGCGCCCGAGCACCCGTTCCCGGCCGCGGTCGAGGACTGCTACGTCGCGACGAGGTGGGTCGCGGACAACGCCGCACTGCTCAACGGGGACGTGGAGCGCATCGCGGTTGCGGGCGACAGCGCCGGGGGCACCCTCGCGGCCGTGGTCGCGCTGATGGCGCGCGACCAAGGCTACCCATCCCTCGCATACCAGCTGTTGATCTATCCCGGGACCGACGTCCGCTACGACACGGCGTCCTATGCGGCGAACGGGGAGGACTACTTCCTCACCATCGACCTGATGAAGTGGTTCCACCGGCACTACCTGCCCAGCGAGGACCAGGCCGAGGACTGGCGGGCCTCGCCGTTGCGGGCTGCCGACCTGTCGGGGCTTCCCCCGGCGCACGTCATCACTGCCGAGTTCGATGTGCTGCGTGACGAGGGCGAGGCCTACGCCGCCCGGCTGCAGGAGGCGGGTGTGCCGGCGACCGTCCACCGCTACCAGGGCCAGATCCACGCGTTCGCCGCGAACCTGGCCGGGGTCATGGACAACGGCCGCCAGTCGATCGAGGACGGGGCGCACGAGCTACGCCGGGCGTTGCGGTTGGGCTGGCAACCACGGGTCTGGCTGCAACAGTAAGTCTCCGCTTGCTCAGAGATGACGATCACGGCCGGCCGGCCGTGAGGGGTCCCTGTGGCAGCACCGAAGACGTCCCCGTGCGAGCAGGGGCGGGCCGACCTTTAGTTGTCGACTACCTGCGGACACTCCGGCTCATGCCCCTTCAGGCCGACTTCGGTCCGACCGTATGCCATCTGCTCACTCGCACCGCCAGCGTGGGCTCCTAGCGGCGACGCTCCGACCGGTCTCTGCGTGCCGGCCCAGATCGGCTTGCTCGCCTCCCGTCAGTCGGCGGAGTGCAGTGCCGCCCTCACCTCGCGCGCAATCTCCGCGTGCAGGTCGCGCGATCGGTCGAGGACACCCTGCATCCAATAGAAGCCGTGGATCATGCCCTGGTACTCGCTGTAAGTGACCTTCACTCCGTCCGCTCGGAGTCGGTCGGCATAGAGGCGCCCGTCGTCGCGAAGGGGGTCGAATTCGGCGGTGACGACGAGTGCGGGCGGCAAGTCCGCGAGGGTCTCCGCGCGCAGCGGCGAGGCCCGCCAGTCGGGCTCGTCGGTCGCGCCGTCCAGGTAGTGGCCCCAGAACCAGCGCATGGACTCCCGCTGCAGCATGTAGCCCTCGGCGTTCTGAATGGCTGAGGGCTTGTCGACATCATGCTCGGTGGCGGGGTAGATGAGCAGCTGGTACGCCAGCGGTGGACCGCCCTCGTCACGGGCCTTGAGCGCCACTGCGGCCGCGAGGTTCCCGCCCGCACTGTCCCCGCCGACGGCGATCCGGGCGGGGTCGATCCCGAGCTCCTCGGCGTGCTCGGCCACCCAGCAGGTCGCTGCCCAGGCGTCGTTGAACGGCACCGGGAACTTGTGCTCCGGAGCCTTCTGGTAGTTCACGGCGACGACGATGCAGTCGGTGTCGTTGGCGAGCGCGCGCATGCTCGGATCGCAGATCTCGATGTTGAGGATGACCCAGCCGCTGCCGTGGAAGTACACGATGGCGGGCCGGGGCCGGTCGCCGGCGGGCCGGTAGATCCGGGCCGGAAGATCGGCGGTCGGCCCGGGGATGAAGCGGTGCTGGACTTCCGCGACATCGGGCGGCGGGCCCTGCAGGTCAGCGAACGCCCACGCGGCCTCGCGCGCCTGCGGCACACTCATGTGCTCGAACGGAGGCTGCCCGGCTTCGGCCATCTGATCCAGCAGCGCCTTGACCTGTGGATCCAACACCCTGTCCGTCATGACGTCCTCTCAAGGGCAAATCGGTGATCATCGATCCAGCGGTGTCGAGCGTTCCAGCTGTGGGAAGTGGCCAGCCCCGGGCAGCACTTCGATCCGCGCCATGGATGCCTGCACCGAACTCGGCGGCGTACTCGCGGGACACGACCCGCCCTTGAGCCCGCTGGTAGCGAGGTTCGCGCCGGTGTAGGTCAGGGAGCCAGCGGGGCGCTTGGGCGCGAGCGGATCAGGCCGGGATGACGCCGAGTTGACGGAGCGCCGTCAACCCGTCCTCCTCGCCCCACTCCTTGACGACTTTTCCGTTAGCCACCTGTACGACGCTGATGCCGGTCCACCGCACCTCACGGCCCGTGGGCGGGATCCCGAGCAGCTCGCCCTTGTGCGTCCCTGTGGCGTCCCAGCGGAAGACCGCGGTGTCACCCTGGGTAGCCAGGTGCTGCAACGCAAAGTGACCATCCGGCATCCCGGTCCGGAACTCGGCCAGGAACTCGTTGAAGTCCGCCGCCCCCTTGATAGGTGTCGGCATCAGTGGGTAGTAGACCTCGAACTCCGGGTCCGCGAGCTCATCGACGGTCGCGAAGTCAGCGCGGTTCCACGCCGCTTCGATGAACCGCTCGGCGAGGGCAGTCGTCTCGTCGGTCACGGTGGACCTCCTCAGATCGGCGTGCGCCGTGTATGCACCCGGGCTGGCTACGTGTCAAGGGAAGAGCGCTCAGTGCATCCAGCCGGCCGTCACCCTGCTCTGCCACGTCGAGTGCCTATTTCGGCCTCCCGTCGCAGCGCGTCGAGCACGGCCTCGGGGCGCTCTCGCCCGGAGCTACGACCTGCCTTCGGCCTGGCGGTGGGCCGGGTAGTCGGGTCGGCCGGCCGCGCGCGCCGGAGGCAGGAGCGCACCCAGCCGAGCTGGGCCGGCCCCAGCCGAGCTAAGGGCCTCCGCAGCAGCGGGACCGGAGACTCGCCCCGCCAGGGCGCTGGCCTGAGGGGTGGGCCGGGCCTCGGCGAGCGTCCCCGCGGCTGTCCGGGGAACGGTTCAGGTCGATCATGGGCGAGGTGTGTGCGCAGGTCACCGTGGTGACCACGGCTACTGAAGCTGGCGCACATGGGACGACTGTGACCGCGTTCTGCTCGCTGTCCTTGGACCCGCCGATGGTCTGCGTGGCCCTCGACCGTGGCTCGCGACTGTTGGCGGCAGTGCACGACAGCCGTCGCATCGGGATCAACCTGCTCGCCCAGGACCATGACGCCCTGGCCATGCGCTTTGCCAGCAAGGGCGACGACAAGTTCGCCGGCACGGCGTGGGCCCTCGCCGAGGGTCTGCCCAGGCTCGACGGGAACGCCGGGTGGATCGTCGGTGAGGTACTGGACTTCGTCGATGGCGGAGATCATGTGGTGTTGTTCTGCCTGGTCACCGCCGTCGACACGGCAGGATTGCGGCCGCTGGTCTACAGCCGGCGGACCTTCGGCACCCACTCCGGGCTCCTGCCGGCCTGACCGTTCCATCGGGCGGAGATCACCCGTGCCACGCCCTACCGCTCGCGGCGCCACCGCCGCTCGTGTTCTGGAGTCCCGATGATCGTGCCCGCCGCGACAGCGGACGGCCCCATCCCGTATCCCCGACCGCGGCGCGGTCCCAGCGCCCACGGGGTGCCCGCCGTCCTAGCCAGGCGGGCCCTCTCGAGGTTGCGCCGGTTCGGCCCGGGGCTGCTGCTGGCCATGGCCGTGGCCGGCGTGGCCACGCTCGTCGGCCGGGTGCTTCCCGTTGTCGGAGGACCAGTCGTCGCGATCGTCCTCGGGGCCGCTGTTGGCGCGCTCGTGAAACCGGGCACTCGGCTCGACCCGGGCCTGGCCGTCGCCTCCGCCCCCGTCCTCCAGTTGTCCATCGTCGTTTACGGCACCGGACTCTCACTGGCCCAAGTCGCCCACGTCGGATTGAGCTCGCTACCCGTCATGCTCGGCAATCGCCGCCACCTCGGCAGTCATCCAACCGAAGCGCGCCGACGTCGCCTACTCCGTAGGTGTCATCTTCACCTTCAATGTCGTCGCCGTCCTGCTCTTCCCTCCCCTCGGCCATATATGTTCGGGCTCGATCAACAAGCCTTCGGCCTCTGGGCCGGGACCGCGATCAACGACACCTCGTCCGTGGTTGCCGCGTCAGTCGCCTACGGCAACGAGGCAGGACAACACGGCATCGTCGTAAAGCTCACCCGCACCCTCACGCTGATACCAGTCGTGATCGCGCTCGGTGCCATCAAGGCCCGACCACGGACCGAAGGACGAAGGCTGCGCAGCATTCCCTGGAGGCGGGTAGTCCCGTTGTTCCTGTTGGGGTTCCTCGGCACCGCCGCGATCCAGAGCCTCGGCGTGATTCCCCCGGGTTGGCACGAACCCCTATCGCTGCTCGGCACGTTCCTCCTCACCACGGCTCTGGCCGGAATCGGGCTGAGCCTGCGATTCTCTGACATGCGCGCGGCGGGAGCCCGCCCGCTACTCTTCGGCGGCCTGCTCTGGGCCGCGGTCGCGGCCACCGGACTTGGGATGCAAGCCGCGTTCGGCCTGCTGTGACCGAGTCAGTTCGGCGCTGTGTCGGCGACCCAGAAGCCGTAGCTCGGCAAATCCGTTGGGATCGCCGAACAGGTCCTCATGCTTTGAGCCAGAATGGCCGCTGCCACCGCTTACGGATGTCATAGGGAACGTCGGCCGACACGCCCGTCCGCCCTCATCCGGAGCTTGGCCAAGTGGTGACGGGCAGGGCATCGGCAAGTACTCGCCACCCGCGCCGGGCGGCTGGCATGATCGACGAATTGACCGAGCGGGCACGGGCGTCCCGTCATGATCGAGACGTAGGGCTCACGATCACTGTCGGTTCCGTGCCCGCCGTGGTACGACCATCCGCGTTCACCGCAGCTCAGCGCGCGCTCGCCACGACCTCCTGGCCGGGACCCTGGGGTTGACCAGTGGTCAGGCCTGCGCTGCCGCCTTCGGTGCGACGTCGAGGTTGACAGTGCTTGTGGGGAGTTCAGGCGAGCCGCCGCACTCCCGGCGCAGCACCGGCATGATCTCCTCGGCGAAGTAGCTCATCTGGGCCTCGATCTCGTCGCCATGGAAGCCGCCGAGCTCGAACCAGGCGTTGAACATGAAGTCGTCGTAGCCGCACTGCTCCTTGACCTCCATGATCGAGTCGATCACGTATTGCTTCGACCCATGGATTGCGACCTTCTTCTCGCGGAGCAGGTCGGCGGTGACCTTCATGTTCAGGTCGTAGAACGGCTCGTCGGCCTCGGCCAGCACGGCGGCGAAGCCGAACGGGCCGTAGTAGTCCCATTGCAGCTCCATGGCCCGCGCGGCTCGGTCCAGGTCCCCGAGGCCCTTCTCGGCAACGTGGATGTATCGACAAGTCACCACTCCGCGATGCTTATCCGCGTCCCATCCGCGCTTGAACTGACCACGATTCTGGCGATCGGGCCACCCGGCTGCCTCGGCGGCCTCGTAATAGAGGTCGATGTTCTTGCGGAGTCGGGAGTTGGGTTCGACGATGAAGTAGCCGTTGATGCCGCGCTCGGCCGCCCACTTCACAGATCGGGGACTGGTCAACGGCTCCCACATCTGTGGGTACGGCTTCTGCAACGGCTGCGGATACACGGAGAACTCCAGCAGCTTGGTGGTGGTCGCCTGCACCGGGTTCCCCCCGGAGTACATGTCCGGCCCGCCGACCTTGAGCACCTCGTCGAGCTCGCGACCGACGCCTTTCTGGCTGAAGTAGGCCAGGGTCTGCTTGTGGTTCCACTTCGTGTACGACGGCGGGAGTGACATGAACTCGCCGTGATGGGAGAACGAGTCCTGGGTCCAGGCCTTGATGATGATCTCGTAGGCTTCCTCGTAGTAGGCGCGGTTGCGTTCCTGGTCCTGGATGGTGGAGCCATAGGGCCAGCCGAACGTTTCGTTCTCGCGCGGCTGGTAGCCGCGGCCGATGCCGAATTCGAGTCGTCCGCCGCTGATCACATCGAGCATGGCGGCTTGTTCGGCGATCCGGATCGGGTGCCACCAGGTGATGATGTTGGCTGCCTGGGCCAGCCTGATCCTCTTGGTCCGCGCGGCAATCGCGGCCTCCCCGAGCAGGGGATTGGGGCTGAGCTCGGCGCCTTCGGGCTGGAAGTGGTGCTCGGTCTGGAACCAGTAGTCGAAACCCAGCTGATCGGCGAGGACGCCCTGCCGGACCTGGTTGACGATGGTGCGCTGGGCCGACTCGTGCGTGGCGGGTAGGTCGCCGTCGTTGACGACCACGCCCGTGCCGTTCCACGGCACCTCCTTCGCGGGCAAGTCGGATGCCCCGTTGTGGAATACCCCGATCTCGATCACCGGATTCTCCTTATCCGTCGGCGCCGCTAGGCGTAGGTGTAGCCCTCGTCGAACCGGATCGTCTTCAGCTCCTTGCGGCCGTTGAAGTGTTGAATTCCTGTTTCGTCGTGCCCGGGGAACAGCCAGGCGTCGTTCTCGCGTGCCATCTGGCCGAGCGAGGCCAGCGAGGTGCGCCATTTCTCGATGTCCCAGTAGATCTGGGGTTCGCCGGTGGGCTCGACGTAGTTCTCGTGGTGGTAGAGCGCATCGGAGGTCAGCAGCACCGTGCCGGTGGTCTCCAAGTTCACCTCCATGGCCATCTGGCCCGGGGTGTGGCCCGGCAGGTGAACCAGGCGCACCCCGTCGGCGAGCTCTGTCGAGCCTCCCGAGATCAGGGTCGGCTTCTTTTTGCCGAGAAAGGCCCAGTCCACGCGGGCAAAGAAGTCCTTGTCCATGTCCAGGCTCATGACGTGGGCATACTCGTCCTCGTGCACGACGATCTCGGCGCCGGCGTCCTCGAAGAGACGCAGGCCCCCGGCGTGGTCGGTGTGCAGGTGCCCCTGAACGACGAAGCGGAAGTCATCCGGTCCCAGGCCCAGCTGCTTGAGCCGCAGCTCCAGGCACGCCTCAGGCGTGACCGCGCCGAGATCCACCACCTCCTGCCACTCGGCGAGCCACTCCTCCGAGCACCGCGCGGACAGACCGGTCTCCCACAGAACCCGTCCCTGCGGAGTCTCCAGGATGTAGGCGATGGCCGGGCACTGATAGGTCGCCCCGACATGTTCCGCCTTATTGACCAGCAGGGACTTGTCGAGTCCCATGTGCCCCAGGTTGACGCCGCGAAGCGTGACGCTCATGGCTCCTCCCGATGTCGGCGCGCTGTCCATCCGGCCTCACGCAGCTGTGAGCAGCATCATAGGTACCCGACTTGACACGTGCTTGGGTTCATGAGGAATCGACTGCAGTCGGAGTGCGCGGGGCACCGTCTGCTGATCGAGCCAGCACTGCCTCCGCCAGTGTGGATGTTGCCGATAGCGCCGAACGGGTGACAAGGTCGGTCCCGCTTCCAAGCCAGGACAGCCGGAGGAGCCGCCTGCCGGCGGCCGCAAGGGTGTTTGACCCGACGGGGTGCTCTAAGCGGCGTGTTCAACTTCGGCGACGGCTACGCGGCGCTCCGCAACACCTGCCGCCGGTCGCTCCGAGAAGACGAAGATCATCGGCTGACTGCGGCGATGACTGCGAAAGCTCCTGTAGATATTCCAACCAATGCAGCGAGGACAGCAACGACGCTGCACTGACCTGCAGGATCCAGGTAAGTGGCCGCCACGCCTCGCTCTTTTTTAATCCGCGGGTTGTGAGTTCGATCCTCACGGGGCCCACCCCCTTCTACCTGGGGAGATCGTACCTCGGGGTGATCGTCTTCGGGCGAGTGTGTGCGTGGTCTGTGCGTGACGGATCCGGCTCGGGCTCGTGGAATCAACGCGGCGACCGCCTCGGCCGCGCTCGCTGCCACGTCGTGGCAGACCGAGGTGTAGGTGTCGGCGGTGAGCGTTACCGAGCTGTGTCCGAGGGTCTCTTGGACGACCTTCATCGGCACTCCCGCCGCGAGCATCAGCGAGGCAGCGCCGTGACGCAGGTCGTGTAGCCGCACGGGCGGCAGGCCGATCTCCTCGGCGAGGTGGTGGAAGCGCGTCGTGACCGAGGCTGGGTGTAGGGCCTCGCCGTTCTCCTTGGTGAAGACGCGGCCGGACTCCTGATAGGCCTCGCCCCAGACGGCCCGCTCTCGGTCTTGCTGCTCTTTGTGCGCCTGCAGCGTGGCCACCGTGCCGGCATCGAGGGCGATGAATCTGTTGCCGGCCTCCGACTTCGGCTTGCTCTCGATGACTTCCCACCCGTTCTGGACCAGCTGCCGTCGGATCGCCATGAGGCCTGTCGACAGGTCTACGTCCTCCCAGGCGACGCCGCACGCCTCACCGCGGCGGAGGCCGCGGTGAGCGACGACGTGCCAGAGGGCGTAGAGGCGGTCGTGGTGGGCACGGTCGAGGAACGCGCCGAGCTGTGTTGGTGTCCAGACCATCACCGGCGAGGGCGGTTGGCACGCTTCCTCGAGCCGTTCTCGGTCAGGATCTTCAAGGTCGCAGGCAGCGAGCGCGGCGCACGCAGCAGACCAGCGGGAGACGCGCTCCTCGGTCCAGATGAGTGCCTTCGGGCGCTTCCCGCTCGGGAGTCGAACCAACGCGGCGGGATTGGTGGGGATCAGGCTCTCGCGCATTGCGTCGTTGAGAGCTGCTCGCAAGGTGGCGCGGACGCGTTGTCGAGTCGAATCGCTCACGGGGATTTCAGCGAAGGCCTCGGCTACGTGTGCGACTCGTAGATCGTCGAGCTTGATGTGTCCGAGCCGTGGCGCGAGATGGTTTCGGATGTGGCCGGCGTAACTTCGGCGGGACGTATCCGCAAGGTCGGTCCTGCCTGCGATCCACTCGGAGAGATATGTGCCGAGCTGGAGCCCGATTCGGCCTACCCCATTCCGATAGCGCGTCCTTGCGGCATCGAGCGCGGCTTCGCGTCGATGGATCGTGACACCGAGCTCCCGTTGTCCGAGGACGTGCCCGACGTGGCCCAGGACGAGCGCGATCGGCCCTTCGGGGTCGCGGCCCCAGCCCATCCAGCCGCGGTGCGCGATCTCGCGCCAGGACGCCGTGGCCCCGTCGGGCGCGTAGAAGTCGCTGCCGTCGAAGGTGACCGACTCCGGGTCGGCCTTCAGGTAGGACAGAGACGCTCTGCGCCACGGCCCTGGTCACGATGCGGAACTTCACGGTCACGAACGTGGACTGAGCGGCGCACCCGCACACGCGCGGACAAGTTGGGTGGGCACCGTGTGCCGAAGGCAACACACGGTCAGCGGTAGTGGAGCGAGTCTGGGCAGACCCGTGCCGTTGCGGCTCCTCTGCGCCCGCAGTGTAGGGGGACGGATCGTGCGTCAGATTCGATGAATCGAGGGCGCGACACCGGCGCCTCGTGCGTGGGAGTGTTGCTCGGGCGAAACGGACCAAGATCCCGCTTTGAGCTTGGCCCCCTGCGCCGGACACTGACGGTGTGGGGTCAGTGATCGTGGTCAGGCGGGGTGTGGGCTGCTTCGTAGTCCACGGGGGACAGCATTCCGATGCTGGAATGGCGCCGCAGCGGGTTGTACCAGCACTAATGGCAACCGAGCGGACGCCTATACCAGCCGACGGCCTTCGAGCCTGGTGATCGAGAGCGGCGCCCCTCGCTGGCGGTGTCGCTGCCGGTCCGGATGCCTGTAGAAGCCGCCGGGCCCGACCCGGGTGATCGAGAGGAGCACGGCGCTCGGCGGCGGCACCGCGCAGGCGAGGATGGCCCTGTTCGTGATCGTCAGGGTCGAGCCCGTTGTCATCGACAGACTCCGAGTCTTCATGCGAGCTGGGGCGCCTGCCGATCCGCGGGGCGGGACGGCTCGTGAGATGTCGTGCCCAGAGCACTGTCCATTAGGGCGCCGGTGCCCCGCAGCCGACCGGGACGAGAGGACTGTGCATGGCAGCGGTGAGCTGTGGGATCGACTGGGCGCAAGACCACCACGACGTCGCCGTCGTCGACGAGCACGGCGCGGTGATCTGCGCCGAGCGCATCGGCAACGACGCCGCAGGTCTGGCCCGACTGTCGGAGATCCTCGCCGAACACGACGCCGACGAAGAGCACCGGCTGGAGGTGGCGATCGAGACCAGCCGCGGCCTGCTGGTGGCCGGTCTACTTGCCGCCGGCCGGACGGTGTTCGCGATCAATCCGCTGGCCGTGTCGCGCTACCGAGACCGTTACCGTTCCTCGCGCGGCAAGTCCGACGCCTTCGACGCCATGGTGCTGGCCAACATCCTGCGCACCGACCGCGACGCGCACCGCCCGCTGCCTAACGACAGCGAACAGGTCCGCGCGCTGCAGGTGCTCTGCCGCGCCCAACAGGACGCGGTATGGGACAAGATCACCATCACCAACCGGATCCGTGCCCTGCTCAAGGCCTACTTCCCCGCGGCGGTCGCCGCGTTCGAGCGCGGCGGGAAACACCGTCTGGAGTCGCCGAGCTGCCGCACCATCCTCGCCACGGCGTCCACGCCGGGTGAGGCGGCGGCGCTGACCGAGCGACAGCTGGCCGTTCTGCTGCGCAAGGCCGGCCGCAAGCGAGGTATCGACGCCGAGGCCACCCGGCTGCACGACTACTTCCACACCGAGCAGATGCACCAGCCCGAGGCAGTCGAGCAGGCCATGGGCGTGGCACTGCGCGGCCTGGTCCGCCAGCTCGACGCGATCTGCCAGGCCCTCACCGAGCTCGAGACCCTGATCGACGCGGCGTTCCTGGCTCACCCCGACGGCAGGATCGTCAGCAGCGTTCCGGGGCTCGGTGTCGCACTCGGCGCCCGGCTGCTCGCCGAGATCGGCGACGACCACACCCGCTTCGCCGACGGGCGAGCCCTCAAGGCATTCGCCGGTGCCGCCCCGGTCACCCGAGCGTCAGGCCGCTCGACCTTCGTGCACGCGCGCCGCGCGAAGAACAACCGGATGGCCGCGGTCGGCTACGTCTGGGCGCTGGCCGCGGTGCGTCACGACCCACAGTGGGAAGCCCGCTACCGCGCCCGCCGTGCTGCTGGGGACCGCCACGTCACCGCGCTGCGGAAGATGTTCAACAGCATGCTCGGCAAGCTCCACCACTGTCTGATCACCGGCGAGCTCTACCAACCCGACGAAGCCTTCCGGGCCCAGCTCCCCTCGCCGGACGCACCAGCTGCTTGACAGCTTGGGTTGGTGAGATGTCTCTATCCATTCGAGGATCGCGGTGGCAAGTTCGGCGCGAGTCTTCCAGATTTTCGAGTCGAGGAGTTCGAGTTGCATGGTGCCCCAGAACGACTCCACCAAGGAATTGT
>NZ_JBEZDN010000017.1:0-88635 GCF_040648315.1 Pseudonocardia sp. NPDC049154 | reverse complement strand
AGGGCGGGCACGGACTACGACCCGTTCGACAACCAGGCCGTGACCGCGGAGGACCTCGCCGAGGTCGCGGCGGCGTCGCGCGGCCGGCCCGTGGAGTGCTGTGTCCGCAGGGCGCGCAGCCCCGCGGCGGGGGTCGGGAACGTCCCCGCGAGCAGGCGCACGGCGAGCGGGGAGCCGTGGCAGGCCTCGAGCAGCGCGGCTGCGGACTCGACGGCGGGTGCCGGGCAGAGGGCGGGGACGTCGAGCCCGCCGTGGCAGGACGGCAGGAGCGCGCCGGCCGCGGCGGACGGCAGGCCCCGCACCGCGACCGGGGCCAGCCCGTCGAGGTGCAGCTCGCCGAGCGGCGCGGCCGTGGTCACCAGCACCGTCGACCCGCCGCCGGGCAGCAGCGCGCGGACCTGCGCGGCCGAGCGGGCGTCGTCGAGCACGAGGAGGGTCGGCGCGCCGGCGAGCACCGCACGCAGCAGGGTGGTCCGGTGCGGCGTCGCGGCCGGGACCTCGCCGGCGCGCACGCCGAGGTCCCGCAGCAGCTCCCGCAGCGCCGGGCCCGGATCCGGGCCGGTCAGCGGCACGAACCGGACCCCGCTGGGGTACCGGCCGGCCAGACGGGCGGCCGCGGCGAGGGCCAGCGCGGTGGTCCCGAGCCCGGGCCCGCCGGCGAGCACGACCCCGGGAGCACCCGCGGCGACCGCCCGCAGCACCGCGGCCAGCTCACCCTCGCGCCCCGCGAGTCCCGCCCCGGCGAGTCCCGCCCCGGCGAGGTCGACCGGCGGCGCCGCCGGGGGCTCGAGCACGACCCGTCCCACCTGCACGACGGTCCCGAGGGGCGCGGTCACCCGCAGGTCCAGCTCCGGCTCCCTCACACGCCGCCCCGGCGGTCCGGCGGGGCGATCGTGAGACCGCCGTGCAGCTCCCGCGCCTGGACGACGGTCCCCGCCTGGCCGCCGTCGGCGATCTCGATCCGCATCCCGGGGACCTCGGGCCCCGGCTGCTCCGGCGCGGCGTCGGCGGACCCGACCACGCCCGTCAGCGGAGCCGGGAGCGGGCCGCCGGTGTGCAGCCAGGCGTAGCCGGAGAACGCCTTCGCGGGCTCGAGGACGAGCACCCGCCGGAAGTCGCGCACGCGGACCACGCCGCGCAGCTCGTCGAACAGCGGGTCGGACACGGCGACCGCGAGGTCGGTGCCGGGCCGCCGGGCCAGGTCGGACCGCAACGCACGGGACCCGAGGAACCTGCAGGTCCGCACCACGCCGCTGCCCGCGAAGCCGTTGCGCGCCGGACGGCCCGGGCCGCGGTGGGCGGCCGCGCGCAGCCGCAGCCGCTCGCGCGGGGTCGCCCGGTTGACCGCCTCGAGCCCGGCCCGGAATGCCACCAGCATCGCGACCACCGCCCCGGGCTCGGCCGCCGGTCCGAGCAGGGCCACCTCGCCGTCCCCGTTGGGCTGGCGCAGCGGGGAGGTCCCCGCCGCCCGCCACGCCGCGTCGAGCAGCCCGGCGAGGGCCTCCTGGGCCCGCTCCTGCCCCGCGTCCGAGCGCCTGCCGTAGCCCTCCAGATCGACCGCGACGCACAACCGGTCGCCCGCGTCACCCCGGCGTCCGACCACCCGTTCCCCCGTACCCCGAACCGCCGCCGACGGGGAGCCTACGAGGTGGGGGCGCCCGGCGGGTAGGTTCGCCCTGCGGGCCGACCGGTCCGCGCGGCACCCGGGGGTGACCGGTCGGTGACGACCCAGGAGCGGACGGAGGCGGCGCAGGGCCCGCGGGGCGGCGCCGGACCCGGGCCTGCCCTGGACCCCTCGCTCTGGGAGGCGCTGCGCGCCCTCGGGCACCCCGCCGAGTTCGTCCCCGGCGCCACGATCCTGTTCCAGGGCTCCCCCTCGGAGTCGATGCTGCTGCTGGAGGAGGGCCTCGCCACGGTGAGCGTCACGGCCGCCGACGGGGCCGAGGTGTTCCTCGCCTTCCGCGGGCCCGGGTCCCTGCTCGGCGAGTTCGGCTACGTCGACCGCAGGCCGCGCTCGGCGATGGTCCGCGCCGCGGTGCCCACCCTCTGCCGGGTCCTGCCCCGCCCGGCGCTGGACCGGTTCCTCGGCGCCGACCCGGAGGCGCAGCGGGCGGTGACGACCGCCGTCGTCGCCAAGATGCGGGCGGTCACCGACCGGCGGGTCCGGTACACGCAGGGCCGCATCGGCGCCCGGATCGGACGGGTCCTCCTCGACCACGCGCGCGAGTTCGGCGTCCCGGGCCCCGGCGGCTCCGTGGTGGTCGACGTGCCCCTGGCCCAGCCGCGGATCGCCGATCTGGTCGGCGCGAAGCCGCGGATCGTCGGGCTGGAGCTGGCCCGGCTGCAGCAGGCCGGGCTGGTCGACACGGGGTACCGGTCCTCGCCGCGGAAGCTCCGGGTGCTCGACCCCGAGGGACTGGAACGCAGGCTGGCGGAACCCGCACACTGATCGCCGCAGGTGGCACGGGTGCGACATCACCGGGCGGCATCCCGGCGATCATCGGTGTCCGACGACCGGCGACGGGAAGGACCCGCGGTGAGCGCTGAACCGGAACCCGAGGAGGGGACGGTGCCGGGCCCGACCGGTTTCGGAGCGGACGAGGACATGCTCGCGCTGCTCGGCCACGACGGCGCCGCACTGCCGACGGAGCACCCGTTCGACTCCTGGTGACCGAGGACGGCGAGCCAGCGGCGCGCCTTCGACTCGGCCGTCCGGTCGCCCGCGGCCACCGCGGCCCGCAGCGCCGCTCCCAGCTCGACGGCCGCCGCCTCCGTCCGGCCCGCCGCGGCCAGCGCCTCGCCCAGGCCCTGCCGCGGGGCCACCGGCTCCGGCCCGTCCTGCTCCGTGTACAGCGCGCAGCTGTGGCGGTAGGCCTCGACCGCGCCGGCGGCGTCACCCGCGGCGCGGCGCGCGTCGCCGAGGCCCTGCCACACGGCGGCCTGCCCCGGCCCGTGGTCGAGAACCCGGAACCGTTCCAGCGCCCCCGCCCCGCAGTGCAGCGCGCGGTCCGTGCGGCCCCGCGCGCACGCGACGGCACCGAGCCCGTGCAGGGCCCACGCCGTGGTCTCGACGGCCTCGGCACCCCGATGGGTGCGCAGTAGCTCGATCACCCGCAGGTAGAGCTGCTCGGCGCGGCCCAGGTCGCCCAGCTCGCGGTGCACTTCGGCCCGCGCCCGCACCGCCCCGGCCGCCCCGACCGGGTTGCCGGCGGCGAGGAAGCGCTGCTCGGCCCCGTCGAGGGCGCCGAGCGCGAGGTCCGGCCGCCCGCGCCCGTGCTGGGCGACGGCGACCCGCACCTGCAGCTCCGCGCGCCGCTCCGGCGGGCCCTCCGCCTCCGCGCGGCGCAGCGCCGCCGCCTGGACGCGGTACCAGTGCGCCCACGGCGCCCGGAGCGCGCGGCGGTCCGCGAGGACGTCGGCGACCTGGTCGAGACCGGTGCGGTCGTACCGCTCGAGGTCCTCGGCCACCGCGACGAGGTTGTCCCACTCGGCGGCGAACCAGCCGTGGTCCGCGGCGCGGCCGGGGGTGGGGCGGGCCCGGTCGAGCGCGCGGAAGTAGGTGTGGGCGACCCGCTCCCGGCCGGCCGCGGCCATCCGCTCGCCGCCGGTGTCGCGCAGCGCCTCCTCCGCGAACGCCCGGGCGGGGCCGCGCAGCGCGTACCGCGGAGGGGTGCCCGGCCGCCGGTCGACGAGACGGGCCGCGGCCAGCACGTCCAGCGCCGGCGCGACGTACCCGGCGTCCACCCCTGCCAGCGCCGCCGCCGTCGCGGGCGTGACGTCGGCGAGCGGCATCGCCCCGAGCGTGCGCAGCACCCGGCGCTCGGTCGGCCCGAGGTGCGCGTAGGCCGGGGCGAACGACGCGCGCAGCGTCCGGTCCCCGATCCGGAGCCCGGCGAGCGTGCGGTGCCGGTCCCGCAGCGCGGCGGCGAGCCGGTCCGGCGTGAGGTCCGGCTCCGCGGCCAGCCGGGCGGAGGCGATCCGCAGCGCGAGCGGCAGCCCGTCGCACACCGCGGCGAGCTCGTCGACGCCGGGGCCGGGGCCGCCGAGGAGGGTGCGGGCGTCGTCGAGCCCGAGGTCGCCGACCTCGACGCGGACCGCGACGCCCTCGGGCGGCGCGAGCGGGGAGAGCGCCGTGAGCAGGGCGAACGAGCCGGCCCGTGCGGGCAGGAGGCCGGCGACCACGCCGGCGTCGGCGACGTCGTCGAGCAGGAGCAGGACGCGCCGCTCGGCCAGGGCGGCCCGCAGCGCGGCCCGGGCGTCGGCGGCCCGGGCGGGGACGGGCAGCCCGAGCCCGGCGAGCAGTCGGCCCGCGGGCGCGTCCGGTCCCGGGAGGCGGTCGCGGAGGTCCTCGGCGAGGACGCCGTCGGGGAAGAGCGGGGCGAGGCGGTGCGCGGCCTCGACGGCCAGCGCCGTGGTGCCCGCGCCCGGACGGCCGGTCAGCAGCACCGCGCGCACGGGTCCGCGGACGGCCCGGGTGATCTCCGCGAGCTCGCGGCGCCGCCCGACGAAGCCGTGCGGCCGCGGCGGGAGGACGCCCGGAACAGCCCCTGGAAAAGGGCGTCCGGCCAGGGGAACGGCCACGGTGCCGACCTGGACGGCGGTGCCGACGGAGGCGTCGAGGCGCAGCGTCAGACGCCCGGCCGGGCGCGCGGGTCGGCCCACCCCGTGATCACCTCCCGCCGGTCGTTCCGAGCAGTGTCGTCGATCAGCCGATGCTCCGGGAACCCGCCGCGTTCCGTGTCCGTGCGGTGTACTCGTGTAACCAACGGCAACGTTGCACCGAGCCGATCAGTGAGCGATCGGGACCGATCAGCACCGACCAGCGCGCGAACACCGGCCGAGGAGGAGGCGGCGGCGATGCCGCAGAAGGGGCTGGACCCCCTGCAGGACGACCTGCCCGAGCCGGTCCGTGAGGTCGTCACGGACCTGCGCAGGATCTACACCGACGGGCCCTTCGACCGGCTGCGCCAGGTCGAGGAGGCGATCGTGCGCGCCCGCGCCGACCGTTCCGGCCTGGTCACGGTCTCGTCCGCCACCTGCTCCCGGATGCTCGGCCCGCGCCGCACGCCCGACGGCCGCAGCGCCCTGCCGCGGTGGCCGTCGGTCACGGCCTTCCTGGTCGTGCACGGCGTGGACCCGGTCCCGTACGAGGCGCGGTGGACGGCGGCCCGGGACGCGTGGGCGGCCGGGGAGGAGCCGGAGGAGACGGCCGATCCCGCTGCCGGCCCCGAAGACGGCACCCCCGCCCGGCCGCCGATCCGCCGCTCCCGGTTCGTCGCGCTCGCGCTCGCCGGGCTCGCCCTGTTCGGCGCGGGCACCGCGTTCGGCCTGCTCCTCGGTCGCTGCGCGCCCGCACCGCAGGCCGTGGCGGTGTCGCCGCTGGCACTGCCCGGCGCCGTGGAGACCGTCGAGCCGGTCGGCCCGACCGGGGTGAACTGCGACGTCGGCGGCGGGGGCGGCGACGTCCGGTTCCTCTCCGTCGCCTCGGACGACGGACAGCCCGGCATCCCGATCGGGATCCGCGTCGACCTGGAGGTCGTGCAGCCCGCCGATCCGGACCACACCTACTGGCTCGTGCTGCGGCTGTTCACCGAGGGCATGCCGTTCTTCGCGAAGGCGCCCGTCCGGACCGACTCCGGCCCGGCCTCGTTCGTGCTCGCCTTCGACTCCCCGATCGGGTCGGTCCGCGACCTGTTCGTGGTGGAGGCGGACGCCGGTGCGGGACAGTGGCTCCGGGAGAGTCACGAGCACGACGGCGACAGCAGCTGGGCGCAGAAGCGCGGCGCGCTGCCGCCGGGCACCGACATCGTCTCCGGCACCTGGCGTGTCGAACGCACACGCTGACCGGCGGCCGGCGGACGTGACGGTTGTCGCTTTCGCCCGGATCGGGGCGCGCGCGTCCGGGTATCGGTAGCCTTCTCCCGAAGGGTGCGAAACGGACATCGACCGAGGAGGACGGGTGCTCGAGGTCACCGGGCTGGCGTGGGGCGTGACGATCGGGGCGGTCGTACTGCTGCTCGCGCTGGACCTGATCGTGGCGGCGCTGAAACCCCATCGGGTCGGGTTCCGCGAGGCCGTGCTCTGGTCGGTCTTCTACATCGCCGTGGCCGTGCTGTTCGGCGTGATCTTCTGGTCGTACGCCGGCAGCCAGTTCGGCATCGAGTACTTCAGCGGCTACATCGTCGAGAAGAGCCTCTCGGTCGACAACCTGTTCGTCTTCGTGATCATCATGACGACGTTCGCGGTCCCCGAGGAGCACCAGCACAAGGTCCTGACCTTCGGGATCGTGCTCGCGCTGATCATGCGCGGCATCTTCATCGCCGTCGGCGCCACGCTGCTCAACGCCTTCTCGTTCATGTTCCTGGTCTTCGGCCTGCTGCTGCTCTACACCGCGGTCCAGCTCTTCCGGCACCGCGACGAGGACCCGGACGTCGAGGACAACGCCGTGGTCAAGGGCGCGCGGCGGCTCTTCCCGGTCAGCGACGACTACCACGGCGGCAAGCTGTTCGCGAAGGTCGACGGCAAGCGCCTGGCCACCCCGCTGTTCATCGTGCTGGTCGCGATCGGCGGCATCGACCTGCTGTTCGCGCTCGACTCCATCCCCGCGGTGTTCGGCGTGACCAGCGAGGCCTACATCGTCTTCGCGGCCAACGCCTTCGCCCTGCTCGGCCTACGGGCACTGTTCTTCCTGGTCAAGGGCCTGCTCGACCGCCTGGTGTACCTGTCGACCGGGCTGTCGATCATCCTCGCCTTCATCGGCGTGAAGCTGATCCTGCACTGGCTGCACGTCGACATCAGCCCGTCGGTCCCGGAGATCTCGACGCCGCTGAGCCTCGGCGTGATCGTCGGCATCCTGGTGATCGTCACGGTCGCGAGCCTGATCAAGACGCGCAACGACCCCACTCAGAAGGCGCACGCCGGCTCGCTGCGGGCCAGCAAGAAGGCCCCCGGTGCGGTCCGGGCGTCGGAGCAGGACCGGGACCGCTAGGATGGTGGCGTGCGCCACGCGGTGACCTCCCGGCGGGAGATCATTACCCGGCGCGCCGGCTGAGCCAGGTCGCCGGCGCGCAGTCCACGTGCGCCCGCCCGGGACCTGGCCCGGATCCCCACCTCGTGAAGGAGATCCGATGACCGCCGCCCTGCTCCCTGCACCCACCGCCCCGGACGTGCCGGACCATGTGTCCGTCACCGTCACCGTCACCGTCGCCGTGACCGGCGGCCTCGAGGGCGTCCAGCGCGTCGTGACCCTGCTGCGCGGCCGCGGCTACCCGGTCCGCGGGCTCACGGCCGACCTCGCCGACGACGACACGGGTGCCCTCGGGGTGCGCCTGCCGCTCACGGCCGAGGAGGCCGAGCTGCTGCTCGCGCGCCTGCACCGCCTCCCGGCGGTGCTGCACGCGACGCTCGGCTGACCTGGGTCAGCCGAGGCCGGGCCCGCCCACCGGGGTGAGCTCGATGTACTCCGGCGGGCCCGCGAGCAGCGGCAGCACCGCGCCCAGGCCGGCCTCGCCGAGGTCGCGCTCGAGCGCGGCCTCCGACGCCTCCTCGTCCGACCACACCTCGGTGACCCAGACGGCGTCCTCCTCGTCCGGGGTGCGGTTGACGATGTACAGCTCGCACCCCGGCGCGGACCGCATGCCCTCGGCGACCCGCAGCATCCCCTCGGCCAGCGCGGCCCCCTCCCCGGGGGTCGCGATCATCCGGACGTACCTGCCGACGCGGGCGCTCATGCGGCGACGGTAGCCGCGCCGGAATCAGCCCGCGGTGACCGGGTCCGCGGCCGCGTCGACCGACGGGGTGCCGAAGCGCCGCAGCGCGCGGCCCTCCGGCGTGAACGCCGGCCAGCCCGGGTCGCCGGTCCGGGCGAACCCGGTCCACGCCGCGACCATCTCGTCCGCCAGCGCGCGGGGCGGGTCCTCGCCCGCCAGCGCGTCGGGTCCGGTCGCGCGCTCCGGCGTGCCGAACACGAACGGCAGCTCGAGGGCGTGGCAGGCGCCGAGCCCCCCGCCGAAGGCGGGGGAGCGCCAGGCGAACTCGTAGACGTGCGTGGAGCCGGACCCGGTCCCGGCGTGCGCGAGGGCGAGGCGCAGCGCCGGGCCGCGGAACACGAGGTCGGTGAGCAGGGCGGCGTACCGCTCGCCGGGCGTGGCCTCGGGGCGCGCGGCCAGCAGCTCCGCGGCGCGCGGGTGCACCGCGCCGAGCCCGGCGAGCGCCTGGGCGTCGGTCAGGGCGGCGAGCAGGCCGGTGGGGACGAGGTAGAGGTTCATCTCCTCGGCGTTGAACCCGGTGATCACGTCGACGCCGGCCGCGGACCCCTCGGCGACGGCCCCGAGCGGGGAGCGCGGCAGGACGTCGTCGCCGACCACCGGGCAGAACCCGCCGAGCCCGAAACCGGGATCGACGCCGTCGGGTTCGCGCAGGTCGCCGCGCTTCAGCGGATCGGACATGCGGTCCTGGGCGGCCAGGGTCTCGGCGAGCGGCCGCGCCCGGAAGGCCGCGGCGGAGGGCTCCACGCCCAGCTCGGCGGCGACCCGTGCGGCGAACCCGCGCAGCGGCCCCTCGCTGTGCACCATCTCCGCGCCGCCGCTCTGCACGATCGCCCGGCGGAACAGCCCGGCCGCGAGCGGCGAGCCGAGCAGGCAGCCCACGCTCATCGCGCCTGCGGACTCGCCGAACACCGTGACGTTCCCGGGGTCGCCGCCGAACGCGGCCGCGTTCTCCTGCACCCAGGCCAGGGCGGCGAGCTGGTCGCGCAGCCCGATGTTGGTGGCCCCGCCGGCGAGCGGGAGGAAGCCCTCGATCCCCAGCCGGTAGGTCACCGAGACCAGCACGACGCCGGCGCGGGCCAGCGCGGTCCCGTCGTAGACCGGGGCGCCGGGCTCGCCCGCCACGAACGCGCCGCCGTGCACGAACACCATCACGGGCAGCCCGGAGCCACCGGGGTCCGGCGTCCAGACGTCGACCGTCAGGTGGTCGTCGCCCGGCCGCCAGCCCTGCCCGATGACGGGGGAGAGGTCCAGGGGGCCGAAGGTGCGCGGCGGCTGCGGGGCGTTCGGGCCGGGGACGGTGCAGTCCCGCACGCCGTCCCACGCCGGCACCGCCGCGGGCGCGGCGAAGCGGAGCGGGCCGACGGGCGGCGCGGCGAACGGCACGCCCAGGAAGCGGGCCACCCCGTCCTTCTCGACGCCCCGGACCCGGCCCGCGCCGGTGACCGCCTCCGGCGCCTGACCGCCCGACCGCTGAACTGACCGCTGAACCGACCGCTCGCTCGCCTGCACGGTCTCCGGTCTACCGGATCACGCCAGCGGAAGCACGAGGATGCGGTCGTCGTCGGCCCCGGGGTCGCCGCGGCCGTCGCGGTTGCTGCTGGTGAACCACAGCGACTTCCCGTCCGGGGTGACCGCAACGGCGCGGATCCGGCCGTACGTGCCCTCGAACAGCACCTGCGGCTCGCCCAGCGAGCCGTCCGGGTTCACCGGGTAGCGGAAGAGCCGCTCCCCGCGCAGCGCGCCCGCGTACAGCGCGCCGTCCGCGTAGGCCAGCCCGCTCCACGAGGCGTCGTCCGTGCCCTGCTGGGCCAGCGGGTCGACGAAGCCGTCCCGGCCCTCGCGGCCCTCCACCTCCGGCCAGCCGTAGTTCCCGCCCGGGGTGATCAGGTTGATCTCGTCCCAGGTGCTCTGCCCGAACTCCGCGGAGAACAGCCGCCCGGCCGGGTCCCAGGCCAGGCCCTGCGGGTTGCGGTGGCCGAGGCTGTAGACCGCGGTGCCGAACGGGTTGCCGGGCGCGGGCTGCCCGTCCTTCGTCAGCCGCAGGATCTTCCCGCCGAGGTCGTCGCGGTCCTGCGCCGGCTCGCCGCGGCCCGCCTCGCCGGTCGCGACGTAGAGGAAGCCGTCCGGGCCGAACCTGATCTGGCCGCCGTCGTGGTTGCCGCCCTTGGGGATCCCGGTGAGGATCTCCTGCTGCCGCGACCCGTCGATCGTGCCGTCCGGGTTCGCCGTCAGCCGGACGACGCGGTTGTCGTCCGAGGTCGTGAACATGACGTAGACGCCGCGGTCGGTCACGTGGTCCGGGGACAGCGCCACGCCGAGCAGCCCGCCCTCGCCGGTCGGCGTGACGCCGTCGACCGTGCCCAGCCGGGTCACCGCACCGTCCGGGGCGACCCGCGAGATCGTCGCCGGGATGCGTTCGGTGACCAGCGCGGAGCCGTCCGGGAGGAAGGCGATGCCCCACGGCACCTCGAGGCCCGAGGCCAGCACCCACGGCGCGCCGTCCGCGGGCGCGCTCTGCGGGGTGGCGGACGGGGTGCCGGCCGGGGTGGCGGCCGTGGGTGCGGGGGCGGGGCCGGCGCAGGCCGTGGTGACGGCCAGGGTGCCCGCGAGCAGCAGCGCGGCGCCGGTCCGGAGGGGAAGGGCGGTGAGGGAGCGCACGTCACGAACCTATCCGGGCCGGTCGAACCGGGCGCGACGAACCCGACGGACCGGGAGGAAAACGGCAGCGGCGACCGCGGAGGTGGGGCCTGCACCCGGGAGGAGCGGTGGGTGGCCCCGCTCCGTCCGGTCCCGGGCGTCGGGCACCCTGGTGACCATGACCGTGGACCACATCCTGCTGGCGATCCCGCCGCTGGCGGTGTACCTGATCGTCGGGCTCGTGGTGGGTGTGGAGAGCCTCGGCATCCCGTTGCCGGGCGAGATCGTGCTGGTCAGCGCGGCGCTGCTGGCCTCGCACCACGAGGTCGCGGTCGACCCGGTGGCCGTCGGCGCGGCCGCGATCGTCGGTGCCGTCGTCGGCGACTCGATCGGCTACCTGATCGGCCGGCGCTTCGGCCTCCCGCTGTTCGACCGGCTCGGCCGGCGCTTCCCGAAGCACTTCGGGCCGCGGCACGTCGCCCTCGCCGAGCGGATCTTCGGCCGCTGGGGGACGTGGGCGGTGTTCTTCGGCCGGTTCGTGGCGCTGCTGCGGATCTTCGCCGGCCCGCTCGCCGGGGCGCTGCGGATGCACTACCCGCGGTTCCTCGCCGCCAACGTCGGCGGCGCGATCGCATGGGCCGGCGGGACCACCGCGGCCGTCTACTACCTGGGGATCGTCGCCGAGAAGTGGCTGTCCCGGTTCTCCTGGGTCGGGCTCGGCGTCGCGGTCGTCGCCGGCCTCGCCGTCGCCCTCGTGGTGCGGCGGCGCACCCACCGGATGCTCGACGAGGTCGAGCTGCCGGATCAGGCGGCGCCGGTGCCGACGGTCGAGGGCGCGGCCGGTTCCACGGCCCCCACCTCGGCCCCGTGACCGAGGACCGGCACGTGGCCGGCGGCGTCGAGGTCCGCGGAGCGCACCCCCAGGGCGCGCAGGGCGGCGGCGACCACGGCCGGCACGGGCCGGGCGGCACCGTCGAGCACGGTCAGGGCCAGCGCCCGCCCGTCGGGTAGCGCGGCGGCGAACACCCCCTCCGCCCCGTCCTTCGCGACGAGCCCGGGCACGGCCCGCAGGATGCGCGTCACCGGGCGGGCGGGGCCGCCGAGCCACTCGGGGTACGCCCGGACCGCCGCGGCGACCCGGCCCTCCGGACTGCCCGGCTCCGCCGTGGCGATCGTCGAGAAGGCGCGGGCCAGGCCCGCGACGGTGCAGGAGAAGAGCGGCGCGCCGCAGCCGTCGACGGCCACGTGGCGCACCTCGGCGCCGGTCAGCGCCTCGACGTGCCGGCGGATCGCCCGTTGCAGCGGGTGCGCGGGGTCGAGGTACGAGGCCGGGTCCCAGCCCGCGGCCACGCAGGTCGCGAGCATGGCGGCGTGCTTGCCGGAACAGTTCTGGGCGACCGGCTCCGGCGGCGAGCCGGACGCGCGCCAGGCCGCCGCGGCGTCCGGGTCGAGCGGGAGGTCCGGGGTGTTCTGCAGCGCGGTGGTGTCAAGTCCCGCGCCGGCCAGGATCCGGGCCGCGCCCTGCCGGTGCATGGGCAGGCCGGCGTGGCTGGCGGCCGCCAGCGCGAGGAGCTCGTCGTCGAGGTCCAGGCCGGCCCGCAGCATCGCCGCGGCCTGCACCGGCTTGAGCGACGAGCGCGGGAGGAAGACGGTGCCGGGCCGGCCGATCTGCGGGCCGCCGACCGTCGCCAGGTGCCCCAGGTGCACCGACTCGACCACCCCGGACCGGACGACGGTGGCCAGGACCCCGGCCCCGACCGCAACGCTCTCCCTCTCCACGGACGGCGACGGTAGCCGCCGCCGGCCGCTCCGCCGCTCGGGGCCGGGTGACCGTGCCGTTCAGACCGCCAGGACACCCGGCTCCAGGGCGGGCGGGTTCGGCCCGTACGCGTTGCCGCGCGCGGCCCGGGCCCGCGCGCCGGGCAGCGCGAAGACCCAGCGCAGGGCCGGGGGCGGGGCGATCGCGCGATCCCGCTGCCGCGCCTTCACCACCCGCTGCTCGGTGCGGACCTGCTGCGCCTGCACCCTGCGGATCGCAGCCTCCCGGTCGGCCTGCACCGCGATCAGGTCGCTCTCGTGTACCCCGCCCGCGCGCAGCGCCGGGACCAGCCGGTTCGCCGCGGCGACGGCGTCCTGCAGGGCCATGAGGATGCCGTTGCCGCCGACCGGGGAGATGACGTGCGCGGCGTCGCCGATCAGCAGAAGGCCCGGCTGCCACCAGCGGTCCACGCGGGCGATGTCGACCGACAGCAAGGTCGTCTGCCGCAGGTCGGTGAGCAGATCCGCGCGGTCGGCCAGCCACGGCACGTGCGTGCGGAGGAAGGACCGGATCGGCTCGACGCCCGCCTCGCGCGCCGCCGCGAACCCACCCTTCGGCAGCGACCAGCCGACCTGCCAGTCCTCCGGCCCGCCGAGCAGCCCGACGTAGTGGTCCGCGCCGAAGTAGAGGTCGACGTCGGCCTCCGGCGGGTCGTCCGCGCGCCGCGGCAGGGTGAACCAGAGGATGTCCGTCTGCGCCCCGAGCGAGCGGGCCGGCAGCCCGGCCAGGGCCCGCACCTTCGAGAACCGGCCGTCGGCGCCGACGACCAGGCTCGCCGGGAGCTCCTCGTCGCCGACGCGCACACCCGTCACCACGCCGTGCTCCTCGACCAGCCCGGAGACCCTGGACGAGGTGCGCAGCTCGAAGGCGGGCAGCTCGGCGGCCTTCGCGGCGAGGAAGTCGAGGAAGCGGGCCTGCGGCATGAGCGCGACGTACGGGAAGCGGCTGTCGAGCGCGCCGTAGTCGGCCGGGGTGAGGGTGCCGGCGGGGGTGTGGAAGCGGAAGTACCGGGCGGGGAAGTGGGGCAGCCGCAGCAGCTCGTCGGCCAGCCCCAGCTCGTCGAGCAGCTCGAGGGTCCACGGGTGCAGCGAGTCGCCGCGGAACCGGCGGTCGAAGTCGCGATGGGCCTCCAGCAGCGTCACCGGAACGCCGGCCCGGGCGAGCAGGTAGGCCAGCAGCATCCCGCCGGGGCCGCCGCCGACCACGCGCACGGGGGTCGTCACGCTCATGGTCCCCACGCTACCCGCTCGACGACGAAGTCTCTCGATGATCGAGTGATCACGCGACCTGTCGGCCCGCGGCCGGGCCTGGCACGATGCCCCGCATGGTGACGCCGCGGCGGACGAGGGTCGAGACGGTCGGCGAGGGAGCGGCGGTCACCACCCTCGAGCTCTTCTTCGACCTCGTCTTCGTGTTCGCGCTCACCCGCGTCACCGACTGGATGGCGGACGACCCCACGGCCGAGACCGTGCTCCGCGGCATGCTGATCCTCGTCGTCATGTGGTGGGCGTGGGTCGGTTACTCCTGGCTCGGCAACGTCGCGAAGGCCGACGAGGGCGTGATCCGGGTCGGCATGCTCGTCGCGATGGCCGGGGTGTTCATCGCCTCGATCACCATTCCCGAGGCGTTCGACGACCTGCCCGGCGGGCTGTCCGGGCCCGTCGTGTTCGCGATCGCGTACTTCGTCGTGCGGATCGTGCACCTCGGCATGTTCTGGATCTGCAGCCGCGACGACCCGCAGCTGCGGGGGCAGATCGTGCGGTGGATCCCGTCGGTGGTGCTGGGCACGGTGCTGCTGCTCCTCGCGTCGCAGGCCGAGGGCTGGGTGCAGACCGCGCTGTGGGCGGGCGCCCTGCTCGGTGACTACGTGGGCACGGCCCTGGCCGGCGCCTCCTGGCGGCTCAACTCGGCGCGCCACTTCGCCGAGCGCCACGGGCTGATCATCATCGTGGCGCTCGGTGAGTCGATCGTGTCCATCGGCATCGGCGTGGCCGCGTTGCCGGTCTCGTGGCCGATCATCATCGGGAGCGTGCTCGGGCTCGCGATCGCGGGCGCGATGTGGTGGGCCTACTTCGACGTCACCGCCCTCCTCACCGAGCACGCCCTGGCCGAGGCGACCGGCGAGCGGCAGATCAGGCTGGCCCGCGGCGGCTACACCTTCCTGCACCTGCCCATGGTCATCGGGATCATCCTGATGTCGCTCGGGCTCAAGAAGGCGCTGCTCTACATCGGCGGCGGCGAGGGGCACACGCTCGCCGACCCGATCTACGGCATCCCGCTCGCCGCGCTCTACGGCGGCGCCGCGATCTACCTCTTCGCCCACGTGTGGTTCAAGCGCTACCTGATCGGCACCGTCAACGTCGAGCGGATCGTCGTCGGCGTGGTGCTGCTGGCGATCACGCCGCTGGTCGCGCTGGTCCCGGCCGTCGTCGCGCTGCTGATCCTGGCCGTGGTCCTCTGCGGCCTCGTCGGCTACGAGACCCACCGCTTCCGCGAGCTCCGCCACCAGGTGCGGCATGGGCAGGCGGGGCACGCGGAGCACTGAGGTCGCGCAGGTCCTACGACGCCTGGCGCGCCGTCATCCCGGTCAGGGCGACGACATGGTCGCCTCGCGTCGTCGACCCGACTCAGTACTCCTTCTTGATGGTGAAGTACGAGCCGCGGATGGTCCCGGCCAGCTTCGACTTCTGGCGTGCGAACTTGAAGCGCGTGGCCAGCTCCTCGGGAACCTCCATCCCGTCGGACAGCTTGAACCCGACCGCCCTCTTGCCGCCGTCGTCGAGGGTGTACATGACGTTGACCGACAGGCCGTTCTCGTAGAAGACGTAGGCCATCCGGATGTTCTCGACCTGGAAGGCAGTCGCCTCGAGGGGTGGGGACGAGATGACGATGTCGCGTTCCTCCTGCAGGATCCGGTGCACCCACTCGATGGTGTCCTCGGAGTCGGCTGCGGGCTCCACCGTGAACTCATGGTTGTACTTGTTCTTGAAATAGCGGGCCTCGTTCGCCCGCAGGCCTGCGAGCGCGGCCGCGGCCGGCGACGACTCCAGCCCGACGGTCGACACGGTGTGGAAGTCCACGGTGTAGGTCATGACACGGAGTCCCTTCGCTCGGCGAGATGCCTCCTGGGCCCATCGCCGGAAATCCTGCCAGCGTGGAGCGAGTCCTCACAGATCAGGAGGCGGCCGAACTCCGGGCGGTGGCGGGCCGGGCCGTCGGTGACCCCTTCAGGACGGGTGTGCGGATGATGGATCATCGAAGGTCGACCGCGGCCCGGACATCACCTCGTCGACGTCCGCGGCGGAGCGATTCTGACTGAACATGAACGACGCCTGAGCGCCGGCTATCCGTGCAGGCGGTTGAGCAGCGTGGCCGGTTCGGTCGGGAGGCGGACGCCCGGGGCGATCTGGTCCAGCACCCGGGTGCCGTCGGGCGGGACGACCGCGGAGAGCAGGACGACGCGGCGGATCCGCCCGCCGAGCGCGGTCATGACGCGCGCAATGAGGTCGGTGCCAGCGCGCGATCCGCGACCGGGAAGGTCGACTGCGAGGGTGTCGTGTTCCAGCAGCGGGACGAGCTCGTCCCAGCAGGATGCGCCGTAGCCGGCGCCGTGGACGAGGACGAACGACATCGTGGGCTCCTCGGTGAGTCGGGCGGAAATCTGCGGCGCAACCTAACTGAACTCAGCTCAGTAGTCTAAAGTCCGATGTCGACGACGGGAGGCACAGGTGCGCGCGTATCGAATGACCGGACCCGGCCGGGCCGCTCTGGTGTCGGTGCCCGACCCGGAGCCGGGGCCCGGCGAGGTGCGGCTCGACGTCCTGGCGGCCGGGATCTGCCACTCCGACCTGAACGTGCTCGACCACGGCGTCGGCGCGGACTGGCCGCTGCCGATGACGCTCGGGCACGAGATCTGCGGGCGGGTGGCGGCGCTGGGCGCCGGGGTGGAGGGGCTCGAGATCGGCTCCCAGGTCCTCGTGCACGCCCCGCTCGGCTGCGGACGCTGCGACCGCTGCGTCCAGGAACGGACGAACTACTGCGACGAGCGGGACCGGCTGTCCGTCGCCGGCGTCGGCCTCGGGGTCGACGGCGGCATGGCCGACGCCGTCGTCGTCTCCCAGGAGCGGCTGGTGCCCGCCGACGGCCTCGATCCGGTGGCGGCGGCGACCCTCACCGACGCCGGACTCACGTCCTTCCACGCGATCGAGGGCTGCGCTGCGGATCTGGCGGATCCGGGTTCGGTCGCCGTCGTGATCGGGGTCGGCGGGCTGGGGCACCTCGCCATCGGGCTGCTGCACGCGCTGCGTCCCGCCCGGGTCGTCGCGGTCGACACCCGGGAGGCGGCCCGACAGCTGGCGCGGGACTGTGGCGCGGATGTCGCCGTGGCGCCGGACGAGGCCGCCGGCGCGGTGGCCGCGGTGGCCGGGCGGGGCGCCGACGTCGTCCTCGACTTCGCGGGCGCGCAGACGAGCATCGACCTGGCAACGTCGCTGCTGCGGACGGCGGGGGTGCTCGTCCTCGTCGGGAGCGGCGGGGGAGTGCTGCGGGTCGCCAAGCCCGGGGTGCTGCGCACGGGATTCCGCCTGCAGCTGCCGTTCTGGGGCTCGCGGACCGAGCTCGCGGCCGTGGTGGACCTGGCGCGTCAGGGGGGCCTCGCCCCGCACACCACCGTGTTCCTGCTCGCCGACGCCGACCGGGCCTTCGACGAGGTGCGCGGCGGCAGGCTGACCGGCCGGGCGGTCCTGGTCCCCGACTAGCGGGCCGACCACCCGCCGTCGACGAAGACCTCGGACCCGGTCGTGTACCCGGCGTCCGTGCTCGCGAGGAAGGCGACGGCTGCCGCGACCTCCTCGGGGCGGCCCAGTCGGCGCATCGGCGTGTTCGCCAGCATCGCGGCATGCCGCTCCGTGCCGGCGAACCGCTCCAGCAGCGGTGCGGTCCCGATGAAGGCGGGGACGACGGCGTTCACCCGGACCCCGCGAGTGGCCCAGTGCAGGGCGGCGTTCATGGTCATCGAGCGGACGGCGCCCTTGGCGGCGGCGTAGGAGAAGCTGTTGGCCAGGCCGCCCGTCGCGCCGAGGATCGAGGCGACGTTGACGATCGCCCCGCCGCCGCTGCGTTCGATCACGGGTCCGGCGTGCTTCATGCCGAGCCAGGTCCCGAGCTGGTCGACGTCGACGACCTGGTCCCACCGCCCGCGGCTCTCGGACTCCACGGTCCCGGTGCTGCCGATGCCGGCGTTGTTGACCAGCACGTCCACGCCGCCCCAGTGGTCCGCGACGGCGGCGACGACCTCGGCCCAGGCCTGCTCGTCCGCCACATCGAGACCCAGCGCGAGGGTCGGCCCGTCGAGCTCGGCGCCGAGCTTCTCGCAGGCTGTGGGATCCACATCGGTCAGCGCGACGCGAGCGCCCTCGGCGCTCAGCCGCGCCGCGATCGCGGTGCCGAGGCCGCCGGTGGCGCCGGTCAGGATCACGCGGGTGTCGTCGAGTCGTCGCACAGGGTCTCCAGACGGGTCGGGTCAGACGGCGGTGTAGCCGCCGTCGACGGGGACGGCGGTGCCCGTGATGAACGATGCCTGCGCCGAGAGCAGGAACGCGACGGCGGTCGCGATCTCCGCGGGCGCCGCCGTCCGGGCGATCGGCGGGGTGACCCGGCCGGCGATGGCGGTGCGCGGCTCGGGCCGCAGGCCGTGCGGGTCGTCGGCGCTGGACCGGGCCAGTTCCGTGGCGACCGGCCCCGGGCAGACGCAGTTCGCACGCAGCCCACGGTCCGCGTACTCCGCGGCGAGGCTGCGGGTCAGGGCGAGCACCGCCCCCTTCGACGCGTCGTAGGCGCTGGACCGTCCGGCCGCCACCAGGGATCCGACGGAGCCGATGGTGACGATCGCCCCGGCATCGGCGCGCAGGAGGTGGGGGAGGGCGGCGCGGACGCAGAGGAAGGTCCCGGTGAGGTTGACGTCGACCAGGCGCCGCCACACGTCGAGCGGCATCTCGTCGGTCGGGGTGCCGTCGGTGACCCCCGCGCAGGTCACGAGGCCGTCAAGGCCGCCCAGTGCGTCGACCGCGGTGGCCAGCGCGGCGTCGACTGAGTCGGCGTCGGCGACGTCGCAGGGAAGCTCGCGGGCCGCCGCGCCGCCGTCGGTCAGGGGCCGGATGTCCAGAGCTGCGACGGAAGCGCCCTGCGCCGCGAGCAGGTCGACGATCGCCCGTCCGATCCCGCTCGACGCTCCGGTGACGGCGATCCGCCGCCCCCGCAGCGCGGGGTCCATGGTCGGCAGCGTCATCGCGCCTCCTCGTCGTATCGGTGACGGCAAGAACCTAACTGAACTCAACTCGATAGGCCAGCGCTCTTGTCGCGGCCTCGGCGCCGGTCTACTCTTCGGGCCCGACTTGAACTGAACTCACCTCAGTTGCATTTCACGAAGGAGTGGAGATGCGTCCTCGACCGACGAGCGCGCTGGCCGCGCTGGCGGCGGTGCTCGCCATCGTGCTGACCGCCTGCGGCGGATCCTCGTCCGGCGGTGGGGCCGCCGACGACGGGTCCGGCCCCATCAAGATCGGCGCGTGGATCCCGCTGTCCGGCCCGCAGGCGGCGTCGGGTGTGCCTCAGATGGAGGGGGCGAAGGCCTACTTCAGCTGGGTCAACGACCACGGCGGGATCAACGGCCGTCAGGTCGACTGGATCGTGAAGGACAACGCCTACGACCCCCAGCAGACCGTGCAGGCCGCACGGCAGCTCGTCGGGCAGGAGGACGTCGTCGCGATCGTCAACGCGAACGGCGTCGCCCCGTCCGAGGCCGCGTTCCCGTTCGTCCTCGAGCAGTCCCAGGTCCCGATCGTCGACCACTACGGTGGCATCGCGAGCTGGTACACCCCGCCCCGACCGCTGCTGTTCGGGACGCAGACGCTCTACGAGGACCAGGCCGCGGCGATGGCGCAGTGGGCGGTCCAGTCCGGGGCCCGCAACCTCGTCGTGGTGCATGACGACCCGAAGGCGTTCGCCGACGTGGCCGGGCAGATCGGGCCGGCGGCGGAGCGGGAGCAGCCCGGCGTCACGACGACCGCGGTACCGGTCAAGCTGGGGACCACGGACTTCGCGCCGGCGGTCAGCCAGGTGAAGGCCGCGGGTGGTGACGCGGTGATGCTGGTCCTCCCGGCTCCGGAGGCCGCGGCGTACCTCAAGGCCGCCGCCCTGCAGGGCGTGTCGCTACCGACCTACGGCTACGCACCGACCGCGTCGGGCACCACGGTGACGCTGGCCGGCCCCGCCGCCGAGGGCTACCACTCGGTGTCGCTGGTCCGCTCGCCCACCGAGCAGACGCCGGAGATGCAGCAGTTCCGGGACGCGATCGCGAAGTACTCGCCGGGACAGCCCGCCGACTTCTCGACCCTGCTCGGCTACGCCAACGCGGCTGTCTTCGTGGAGATCGCCAAGACCATCCAGGGACCGGTGACCTCGGAGTCGATCGCGGCCGCGTACGGCAAGGCCTCGGACGTGAAGACCGGGGTCGCGCCGGACATGTCGTTCTCGGCGCAGTCGCACCTCGGCACACGGGACGTCCAGCGGGTCACCGTCCGGAACGGTCAGTGGGTCTCCGAGGGCGACTTCGTCAGCGCGCCGGAGCGGGGGTAGGCCGTGGACCTCGACGAGGCACTCGCCACCACCCGCGCCGTCCGACGGCGTCTCGACCCCTCCCGCCCGGTGCCCGCGGGCCTGGTCCGCGAGTGCGTGACCCTCGCGATGCAGGCTCCGGCGGGGTCGAACGTCGCACGGACCCGGTTCGTCGTGGTGCGCGATCCCGCGTTGCGCGGCGCCGTCGCCGACCTCTACTCCGACGTGTACCTGAACTCCTACAAGGACTCCGAGGGGTACATCGGGCGCGTGCAGGTCGCGGACGCCGAGGAGGCGGCCGCGCAGGAGCGCACCGGCCGCTCGGCCGACGCACTGGAACGCGCGCTGCACGAGGTCGACACGATCGTCATCGCCTGTCTCGACGGTGCCCGGCTCGACGGTGCCGCCGGGTTCGCCAGCGCGTCGCTGCTGGGCGGGGTCCTGCCCGCGGTCTGGAGCATGATGCTCGCCGCGCGGGCCCGGGGCCTGGGCACCTGTTGGACGACGATGCACCTCGCGCGGGAGAAGGAGGTCGCCGAGCTGCTGGACATCCCCTTCGACACGGTCCAGCAGGTCTGCCTGACGCCGCTGGCCTTCACGGTGGGCACCGACTTCCGGCCCGCCCGCCGCCCGACGGTCGACGACGTCCTGTTCTGGGACCGGTGGGACGCCTCGGCGCCGCGCCCGCCCGCCGTCACGGGACTGATCACCCGATGAGCGAGCTGTTCCTCGTCGTGGTGAGCGGGATCGCCAGCGGTGCCGTCTACGGCCTGCTCGGACTGGGTCTCGTGATCATCTACCGGGCCACCGACGTGGTGAACTTCGCGCTGGCGAGCATGGCCACGCTCGCCGTGTACGTCGCGCTCATGGTCGTGCAGCGCGGGCTCGGGGTGGGGTCCGCCGTGATCGCCGCGGTCCTCGTGGCCGTCGTCCTCGGGCTCGTCGTCCGCGAGCTGGTGATCCGCCCGCTCGGCACGGGGCGGCTGTTCGCCGCGCTGGTGATGACGATGGGGGTGTCGCTGATCGCAGAGGCGGTGATCAGCGACGTCTGGGGGACCGAGCCGCACGCCTTCCCGCCGCTGGTGGGGGGCACCGTGACGCTCGGCTCGGCCACGCTCGCCACCCAGGACCTGGTGGTGATCGGAGTGTCCGCCGTCGCGATGCTCGCCGTGGGCTACCTCTTCACCCGCACCACCCTGGGCTCGGCGATGCGCGCGGCGGCCGAGTCGGCGACCACCGCGCAGATCGTCGGCGTGCCCGCGCAGCGGGTCGCGCGCATCGCGTGGGCGCTCGGCCTGGGGCTCGCCGCGCTCGCGGCGGTCCTCTACGTCCCCCGGGTCGGACTCGCGCCGACGGTGCTGGCCGCCCCGCTGTTCCGGGCGTTCGCCGGCATCTTCCTCGGTGGGCTGACCAGCATGCACGGCGCGGTGATCGGCGGCGTGACGATCGGAGTGCTGGAGAACCTCGCCGCCTCCTACGTCTCGGCGAACTTCCGTGACACCTTCGTCTTCGCGCTGACGATCCTCATCCTGCTGCTGCGGCCGCAAGGCCTCTTCGGCACCCGCAGCTTCGAGAGGGTCTGAGCGCCATGATCCTGACCTGGAAGGTGGCGGTGCGAGCGGTCCTCGGCCCGGTGGCCGCGGTGCTGCTCGTGGTGCTCGTCGAGAGCGGGCTCCTGCCCGGGTACCAGGCGTACTCGGTGGCCCTGGCCGCGACTTACACGATCCTGGTGCTGAGCGTCGGGCTGCTGGCGGGCTGGGCGGGCATCTGGTCCGTGGGCCATCCCGCGCTGTTCGCCATCGGCGCCTACACGGTCGCCCACGGCTCGGCGCACGGCTGGGCGTTGGAGCCGACGGTGCTCGTGGCGATGCTGCTCGCCGGCGGCTGCGGTGCGTTCCTCGGGTTCGCCGGGGCGCGCTTCTCGGTGCTCTACATCGCCTTGCTCACCCTGGCCTTCAGCCTCGTCGCGCTCGAGGTCATCAACCGCTGGGTCGACGTGACCGGCGGGGACCAGGGCGTCCCGGTCACCGACCTGCCCAGCGTGACGGGCGCGGGCTCGCTCGGCTCCGGCGGTTCGGAGGCCGTCGTGGCGGCCATCCTGACCGCCGGGATCGTCGTCGGGATCGCCGTGCTGGCCCGCTCGACCAGCCTGCGGATGCGGATGGTCGCGGCGAAGTCGCACCCGGTGGTGGCCCGTTCGGTCGGGATCGCACCGGAGGCGCAGAGCGCCCTCGCGTTCGGCGTGAGCGGCGCCGCGACCGGGCTGGCCGGCGCCCTGCTCGGGTTGATCACCGGCTTCGTCAGTCCGGAGACGTTCTCGCTGACCCTGGGGATCAACACCGTCGCCGCAGCGGTGCTCGGGGGCGTCGGTGCGGTCGGCGGCGGGGTGTTCGGCGGGATCTTCCTGGCGTTCGCGCCGGGCCTGGCCGGGCTGCTGGGCGTCGACCAGCTGATCCTGCAAGGGACACTGTTGATCCTCGCGTTGCTGCTCCTGCCCGCCGGGGTGGTGCCCGCGCTCGGGAGCGTGCTGCGCACGCTCCTGCGGCGGGTGCGCCGGCCGGGCGAGCCGTCGGTCGTCGAGACCCCGGGCGAGCCGGCCCCCGCGCCGGCCGCGGAGCGACGGACGCTCGAGGTCGCGGACCTCGGCGTGGCCTTCGGCGGGCTGCAGGCGCTCGAGGGGGTGTCGCTCTCGGTATCCCCGGGTGAGGTCCTCGCGATCATCGGGCCGAACGGCGCCGGCAAGACGACGCTGGTCAACGCCCTGTGCGGCCTCGTCTCCGGCGGCCGGACGGCGGGCTCGGCGACCTTCGGCGGCGTCGACCTGCTGCGGGCGCGCGCGACCCGTCGCCGACGGCTCGGCATCGGCCGCACCTTCCAGCACGCCGAGGTCTTCACCGAGCTGACGGTCGCCGAGAACCTGCTCTGCACCACGCGGTGGACCACTCCGACGCGCCGACGGGCAGTCGACGCCCTGCTCGGAAGGATCGGCCTCGCGGGCCAGGGGGACGTGCATCCCGACCAGCTGCCCTTCGGCCCGCAGAAGCGGCTCGACCTCGGGCGCGCCGTCGCCGAGCAGCCCGGCCTGTTGATCATGGACGAGCCGTTCGGCGGCCTGGACGCCGAGGAGCGCAGGCTGCTCGCCGGCCAGATCCAGGGCCTGCGCGCGGCGGGGACGTCGGTCGTCGTGATCGACCACGTCCTGGAGGACCTGTTCGCCGTCGCGGATCGGGTGGTGGCGTTCGACTTCGGCCGCCCGATCGGCTCCGGCGCGCCGGACGAGATCCTGGCCGACGACCGCGTCCGCAGCTCCTACCTCGGGACGACGTCCGCGCGGCAGCCCCGCACGTCCGCCCGCGCCGAGGGGCCGCCCGCGATCGCGCTGTCCGGGGTGACCCATCGGTACGGCGGGGTGACCGCGCTCGACGGCGTCGACCTGGCCGTTCACCCCGGCGTCGTCCTGGCGGTGGTCGGGGCGAACGGTGCGGGCAAGAGCACGTTGGGCCAGGTCCTGCACGGCACACTCAGTCCCTCCGCGGGGACGCGGACCACCGACGGCGCGGTGCGCAGCAGCCTGGTCCCGGAGGGTCGGGCCCTCTTCCGGACGCTGTCGGTGCAGGAGAACCTGGAGGTCGCCGGCTACGCCGCCGGCATCTCGGGGCGGGACCTGCGGTCCCGGATCGACCAGGCCGTCGAGTGGCTGCCCGAACGCGTCCGGACCCGGCTGTCCATCCCGGCCGCGGCGCTGTCCGGGGGCGAGCAACAGCTCCTCGCCATCGCTCGCGCGTTGATCGCCGACCCACGCCTCCTCGTCGTCGACGAACCGGCGCTGGGTCTCGCCCCGGCCCTCGTCGACGAGGTGTACGGACGGATCACCGGCCTCGCCGAGGACGGGGTGACGGTGGTGGTGCTGGAGCAGCTCCTCACCCGGGCGCTCGCCGTGGCGCACGAGGTGGTCGTGCTGCACGAGGGCGTGGTCCGGGCGACCGGCTCGCCCGACGATCCGGGCTTCGCCACGCGGGCCGAACAGGCCTATTTCGGGTTCCCGGTCGGCGGCGGCGTCCGCGCCGGCTGATCGCCCCCTTGACAGGGGCGGCGGCGGCCCGCACGATCTAAGATGAATTCAGTTCAGTTTCAGGAGGAACCATGGCAGTCGAGGACGACATCCAGTTCGAGCGTGACGGTCACGTGGCGCGGATCTGGCTGAACCGACCGCACAAGCGCAACTGCATCACCGTGCCGATGCTGCACAAGCTCGACGAGTACATCACCGAGATCGAGGCGGACTCCGAGCTCCGCGTCGTGGTGGTGCGTGGCCGGGAGAACACCTTCTCCTCGGGCTTCGACCTCGACAGCCTGCAGTCGGACTTCATCGGTACCAGCACCGCGATGGACGTCGCGGTCGTGTCGGCGAAGGTCTGCGACCGGCTCTACAACATGACCAAGCCGTCGGTGGCGGTGCTCGAGGGCTACGTGACCGCGGGCGGCTTCGAGGTGATGATCTCCTGCGACTTCGCGATCGCGGACGAGACCGCGCAGATCGGCGACTTCCACATCCGCCGTGCCCTGTTCGGCGGCGCCGGCCCGATCTACCGCCTGCCGCGCATGCTGGGCATCCGCAAGACCAAGGAGCTCATGCTCACCGGCAAGCTGCTCTCGGGCAAGGAGGCGGACGAGTTCGACCTGGTCAACGCCAGTGCGCCCGCCGAGAAGCTCGACGAGACGGTGGAGGAGTTCATCAGCCACCTCACCGACAAGAGCCCGTTCCAGATGAAGCTCACCAAGATGGCGATCGACCGGGGCCTCGACGCCGACATCGCCTCGCTGATGGTGCTGGAGCACCTGGCTGTGGGCGTCACGCTGAACTCGGAGGACGCCGCCGAGGGCGTCGCGGCCTTCCTGGAGAAGCGCGACGCCAAGTGGACCGGGCGCTGACCGCATCGTGATCACGTCGGCGGTCCCGCGCGTGGCGCGGGCCGCCGGCGCCACGACCGGTCAGGGCCTGTGGAGGGATGAGATGACGGAGACAGTCGACACGGCGGTCGATGCGGACCCGGTCCTCGCGAACCGCGTGCGCGCGCAGCTCGGCCTCGGCGAGATCCACGCGCTGGCCGTCCTCGAGGGCGGCCGGTCGGGCCTGACCTACACGATCGGGGCAGGCTCGGACCGGGCCGTGGTCAAGGCGGTACCCCCGGGCCGCAGGGCGGTGGGACGCAACGACGTCCTCCACCAGGCCGCGATCCTGGAGGCGCTGGCCGACACTGCGGTTCCGGCGCCCGCGGTACTCGCCCGCGACACCGAGCAGCCCGCCTGGTTCGCGATGGAGTTCGCCGCGGGGCAGGCCGCGGAGCCGGTCCTCGACGTCGACGCCGCGGTCGAGCCCGCGCTGGCGCGGACCCGGATGCTCGAGGCGGCGCGGATCCTCGGCGCGCTGCACGCCGTGCCGCTCGACGTCGTGGAGCGGAGCCTGGCCGACACCGGCGGGACCCTGCCCGAGGCGATCACCGCCGACGGCGAGGTGGCCCGCTGGGCGACGACGATGGACGCCGTGCCGGAGGACCTGCGCCCGGGCGGTGGGGAGCTGGTCGAGCGACTGGCCGCCTCGGTGCCTGCCCCGGTGGCGCCGGTGATCGTGCACGGCGACTTCCGTCTCGGGAACCTGCTGTTCACGGACGCGACGGCGACCGCCCTGGTCGACTGGGAGATCTGGAGCGTCGGCGACCCGCGGGTGGACCTCGGCTGGTTCGGGGTGTTCACCGACGGGGCGCTGTTCCCCGGGTCCGGCCGGGTCGTCGAGGGGCTCCCGAGCGACGCCGAGCTCGCCGAGGCGTACCGCGCGTCCCGCGGTGGAGATGGTGGCACCTCGGCGGACGCCGCCTGGTTCAGCGCGCTCGGCCGGATGAAGATGGCGGCGATCATGGGGCACAACCTGGTGCGCCACCGCACCGGCGCCCACCACGATCCCGTCCAGGAACAGCTCCCACGGACCATCACGGCGTTGATCACGGACGGCCTGCGGCTGCTGGAGGGGTCCCGATGAGCGTTCCCACCCCGGCCGCGCTGTTCGACCTGACCGGCCGCACCGCCCTGGTGACCGGCGCGTCGTCCGGGCTGGGGGAACGGTTCGTGCGCGTGCTCGCCGCCGCGGGCGCCACGGTCTGGGCGGCGGCGCGGCGCAAGGAGCGCCTCGACGCGCTGGCCGCCGAGGTCCCCGGGCTCCGCACGGCGGCCGCGGACGTGTCGTCGGAGGCGGACCGCGCCGCGCTCGTCGAGCGGGTGGTGGCGGAGTCCGGCCCGATCGAGGTTCTGGTCAACAACGCGGGAGCCGGCAGCCCGGCCAAACCGCACCGTGAGACGAGCGCCGAGTTCGCGGACGTCCTGGGGCTCAATCTCACCGGCCCCTTCCACCTGGCGCAGCTCGCCGCGGCCGCGGCGAGCGGACGCCCGTTGTCGATCGTGAACGTCAGCTCGATCGTCGGGCTGGTCTCCACGGCGCCGCGCGGCGGCGCGAGCTACGCGGCGAGCAAGGCGGGCCTGATCGGCCTGACCCGACAGCTCGCCGGCCACTGGGGCCGCGACGGCGTGCGCGCCAACGCGCTGGCCCCCGGATGGTTCCGGACCGAGATGAACGACGCGATGTTCGCCGACGACGCGTCGGTGCGCTGGATCGAGCGCAACACCCTGCTGCGTCGGGGTGGTGACCCGGGCGAGCTGGACGGGGCGCTGTTGTTCCTCGCCTCGGGCGCCTCCACCTACTGCACCGGGCAGGTCCTGGCGGTCGACGGCGGGTGGACGGCCCGATGACCGCGGTGACCGAGAGCGCCCTCGCGGACTACGCCGCGACCGCTCGGACCTGGCTGGCCGAGCAGCTCACCCCGCGAGGCGACGCGCCGCGCGAGTCGGTGGCGGTGTTCCACGATCTCCCCTTCGACGACGAGCGTGCCCTGTTGGGACGCATCCAGGACTGGCTGCGCGCGCGGTACGACGCCGGCTATGGCGCGATCTCGTGGCCGGTCGAGCACGGTGGCGCTGGTCTGTCGGCGTTGCACGAGGAGGCCTTCGCGGAGGTCGAGCGTGAGTTCGAGACGCCCGGGCAGCACGAGCTGACCTCGGTGTCGACCGAACTGATCGCGCCGACGGTGCAGCTGTTCGGCACGCCGTCGCAGAAGGAGATGCTGGTTCGGCCGCTACTCCGTGGGGACGCCCTGGCGTGCCAGCTGTTCTCCGAGCCGTCGGCGGGGTCGGACCTCGCGGGGCTCGCGACCCGGGCGGTCCGGGACGGCGACGAGTGGATCGTCAACGGGCAGAAGGTGTGGAGCTCCGGCGCACAGTTCGCGGGCTGGGGCGAGCTGATCTGCCGCACCGACCCGGACGTGCCGAAGCACAAGGGGCTCACCGCCTTCCTGCTGCCGATGGACACCCCCGGAGTGGACGTGCGGCCGCTGCGGCAGATGTCCGGGGGTTCGTCGTTCTGCGAGGTCTTCCTCGACGACGTCCGGATCCCGGACTCGCTGCGCCTGGGCGAGGTCGGCGGGGGCTGGGGCGTCACGCTCGCCACGCTCGGCTTCGAACGGGGGTCGTCCGGGGCGAACATGGACCTGGGCGGCGGGTTCGCCCAGCTCGCGGAGGACGCCCGCCGGCTCGGTCGGACCGGGGACCCGGACGTCCGGCGGGTGCTGGCGGACGTCTGGACGGCGGAGAAGGTCGCGGCGCTGTCGGCCCAGCGCGATCGGGAGACCCGGCTGGCCGGCGGCGAACCGGGTCCCATGGGCTCGCTGCGCAAGCTCGACTGGGCCCAACGACTCAAGCTCGTCTCCGAGGCGGCGGCGCTGGTGCTCGGCCCGCGGCTGGTCGCGGACGCCGGGGACGGGACCTACCGCTGGACCGAGCACTACCTGGGCGCGCCGGGCTACCGGATCGCCGGGGGTTCCGACGAGGTGCAGCGGACGATCATCGCGGAGCGCCTGCTGGGGCTGCCCGCGGAGCCCCGAGGCGATCGGGGCGTGGCGTGGAAGGACATCCCGAGATGAGCTCTCTCGATGCGGCGGTCGCGGCCGCCCGGGCCGTCGACCAGCCGCTGGCCGGTCGACGGGCGCTGGTCACCGGCGGATCGCGCGGCCTGGGCCGCGAGATCGCCATCGCGTTCGCCGCGGCGGGCGCGGACGTGGCGGTGGCCTCGCGCAAGAAGGACGCCTGCGAGGAACTGGCCGAGGAGCTGGCGGCGGCGACCGGGCGCCGGGTGACCGCGCACGCGGCGCACGTCGGCGACTGGGACCGGCTCGACCCGCTGCTCGACGAGGTCGAGCAGGAGCTCGGCCCGCTGGACGTGCTGGTGAACAACGCGGGCATGGCGCCGCTGTACTCCTCCCTCGAGGAGGTGTCGGAAGCGTTGTTCGACAAGGTCTTCGCGGTGAACGTCCGCGGCCCGTTCCGGCTGATGGCCGCGGCGGGGAAGCGGATGGTGGCCCGGGGTGGCGGCGCGATCCTCAACATCTCGTCGATGGGGTCGCAGCGCCCGACGGCGGGCGACCTGCCCTACACGGCGGCGAAGTCGGCGTTGAACACGCTGACGGCGGGGTTCGCGCAGGAGTACGGGCCGTCGGTGCGGGTGAACACGATCCTGGCGGGTCCGTTCGCCACCGACATCAGCAAGGCCTGGGACCCGGAGGCGGTGGCGCGCATGGCGCAGGACTGGCCGGCGAAGCGGGTCGGCGAGCCGCACGAGATCGTCGGTGCGGCGCTCTACCTCTGCGGGCCGCACGCCACGTACACGACCGGCGCCTTGCTCGCCGTCGACGGCGGACGGCTGGCCGCGCCGTGATCGCCGGGAAGACGACCGTCGACGACGCCCTTTTCGTCGAGACCGTGGAGGGCCCGGCGCTGCTCGGCAGCCGGTGCACGGACTGCGCGGCCCACACCTTCCCGCGCCAGGGCGGCTGCCCGCGCTGCACGGGGTCGGCGATGGAGGACGTACCGCTGTCCCGGAGGGGCACGCTGTGGTCCTGGACGGTGCAGGGGTTCCGGCCCAAGCCGCCCTACACCGGCACCGAGAACTACGAGCCCTACGGCGTCGGGTACGTCGAGCTGCCCGGGCAGCTGATCGTGGAGACCCGGCTGGTGGAGACCGACCCGGTGAAGCTGGAGATCGGCATGGCCGTGGAGCTGGTCCTCGCCCCCTACCGGGACGACGAGTTCGGCTGGCCGGTGCACACGTTCGCGTTCGTGGCGGTGACGGCATGAGCGGGGTCGCGATCGTCGGGATCGGGATTCACCGGTTCGGGCGCACCGAGGGCATCTCGGGCCGGGCGCAGGCGGTCCAGGCGGCGCGGGAGGCGTTGCGCGACTGTGGACTGCGCTTCTCCGACATGCAGTTCGGGTTCGGCGGCTCGCACTCTGCGGGCGACGCGGACACCCTGGTCTCCGAGCTCGGGCTGACCGGGCTGCCGTTCATCAACGTCGCCAACGGCTGCGCGACGGGCGGGTCGGCGCTGATCGCCGCAGACGCCGCGATCCGCTCCGGGCAGCACGACGTCGGCATCGTGATCGGGTTCGACAAGCACCCGCGCGGGGCCTTCAACACCGACCCGGCCGAGCACGGCATCGGGGCCTGGTACGGCGAGACCGGGCTGATGGTCACCACGCAGTTCTTCGGCCTGAAGATCCAGCGCTACCTGCACGAGCACGGCATCGCGCCGGGCGTGCTGGCCACGATCGCCGAGAAGGCCTTCCGCAACGGCGCCCGCAACCCGATGGCGTGGCGGCGCAAGGAGATCGACGCCGCGGAGATCGCGGCGGCGCCAATGATCTCCCACCCGCTGACCCAGTACATGTACTGCTCGCCCGCCGAGGGTGCGGTCGCGTTGGTCCTGTGCCGGGCGGACAAGGCCCGCGAGTACACCGAGCATCCGGTGTTCCTGCAGGGCGCGGCGTTCCGCTCCCGCCGGTACGGGTCGTTCGAGGTGTTCTCGCCCTGGACGGCCGCGGAGCGGGCGGACTCGCCCACGGTCGAGGCGGCCGCGGCGGCGTTCGCGGCGGCGGGGATCGCCCCGTCGGAGGTCGACGTGGCGCAGGTCCAGGACACCGAGTCCGGCGCCGAGCTGATGCACATGGCCGAGACCGGGCTGTGCGCGCACGGCGAGCAGGAGGAGCTGATCGCCTCCGGGGCGACCGCGATCGAGGGCAGGCTGCCGGTCAACACCGACGGTGGCTGCCTGGCCAACGGCGAGCCGATCGGCGCCTCCGGCCTGCGGCAGGTCTACGAGAACGTGCTCCAGCTGCGCGGGGGCGCGGGGGAGCACCAGGTCCCGGGGGACCCGCGAGTCGGGTTCACCCACGTCTACGGGGCGCCGGGCATCTCCGCCTGCACCGTCCTGACCCGGTAGGAGCGAGTCGATGAGCTGGGGATTCGAGAACGACCCCGAGGTCCAGGAGGAGCTCGACTGGGTCGAGGAGTTCGTCCGGGACGAGATCGAGCCCGTCGACCAGGTGATCGAGCACGCCTGGAACCCGCGGGACCCGGTGCGCAACGCGCTGATCAAGCCCCTGCAGCAGCGGGTCCGTGAGAAGAAGCTGTGGGCCTGTCACCTGGGCCCGGAGCTGGGTGGGCCCGGCTACGGGCAGCTGCGGCTGGCGCTGCTGAACGAGAAGCTGGGCCGCACCCACTCCGGGCCTGTGGTGTTCGGCTGTCAGGCCCCGGACTCCGGCAACGCGGAGATCCTGGCGCACTACGGCACCGACCACCTCAAGAAGACCTACCTCGAGCCGCTGATCGAAGGCGACATCGTGTCGTGCTTCTCGATGACCGAGCCGCACGGCGGGTCGGACCCGACGGGGTTCCGCACCACCGCCCGCCTCGAGGGCGACGAGTGGGTCATCAACGGGGAGAAGTGGTTCTCCTCCCACGCCCTGTGGGCGGAGTTCCTGATCGTGATGGCGGTGACCGAGCCGGACGCTCCGGCACACAAGTCGATGTCGATGTTCGTCGTGCCCGCGGACACCCCGGGGATCGAGCGCGTCCGCGACGTGTCCGTGTGGGGGCACGACGAGCCGGTCGGCAGCCACAACTACCTGCGCTACACCGACGTCCGGGTGCCGGCGGAGAACATCCTCGGCGAGCGCGGCCAGGCCTTCGCGGTGGCCCAGACCCGCCTCGGCGGCGGCCGCATCCACCACGCGATGCGCACGGTCGGGCTGGTCCGGACGGCCTTCGAGATGATGAAGCGCCGCGCGGTGTCCCGGACCAGCAAGGGGGAGCGGCTCGCGGACAAGCAGCTGGTGCAGGAGATGATCGCGGACTCCTGGATCCAGCTCGAGCAGTTCCGGCTGCTGGTGCTGCGCACGGCCTGGCGGATCGATCAGTACAACGACTACCGCAAGGTCCGCGCGGACATCTCCGCGGTCAAGGCGGCCATGCCGAAGGTCCTCGCGGACGTCGCCGGGCGGGCCATCCAGGTCCACGGCTCGTTGGGCATCAGCAAGGAGCTGCCGTTCGGCAAGTGGGTCATGGAGTCCTTCCACATGGGACTCGCCGACGGGGCCACCGAGGTCCACAAGGTCAACCTCGCCCAGGCCCTGCTGCGCGGCACCGAGCCCGACGACGGCCTGTTCCCGCCCTACATCATCCCCATCCGTCAGGCGGAGGCCCGCGAGCGGTTCGCCGACGTGCTGGCTGCCGTGGACGATGGTGAGCACGCATGATCCCCCGGCTCACCCCGGACGCCGACGCCGAGGACCTGCGCGCGGCGGTCCGCGACTTCCTGGCACGGCACACCGAACCCGCCCGAGAGCCCGACCAGCCATGGGACCCGACGGTGTGGAAGCGGTTGGCAGGCGAGCTCGGCGTCGTGGCCCTCGACGTCCCGGAGGCGGCGGGCGGTGCGGGCGCGACCTTCCGCGAGGTCGGCGTGGTCGCCGAGGAGCTGGGCCGGTCCCTGGCCCGACTGCCTTGGTTCTCCACGGCGGTCCTCGCCGTGGGGGTGCTGCTCCACGCCGGGGGGAACGACGAGCTGCTCGCCGAGCTGGCTGCGGGATCGACGACCGCGACCCTCGCGGACCGCGAGGCGCCGAGCGGGCAGGCCACCCGGGCGGAGGAGGACGCCGGCGGGTGGCGGCTGACCGGGGGCAAGACGCTCGTCGTCGAGGGCGCCACGGCGGACCTGCTGTTCGCCGTCGCCGCGGTCGACGGGCAGTCCGCGCTCTTCGTCGTCGACGCGGAGGCCGACGGCCTCACCCGCGCGCCGATGCGGGCGCTGGACCCCAACCGGCAGCTGGCGGACGTGGTGTTCGACCGGACCCCGGCGACGCTGCTCGCCGCGGACGCGCAGGCGGTGCTCGACCGCGTGCACGACCGCGCGGCCGCGGCGCTGGCCTGCGAGCAGACCGGGGGAGCAGCGGCGGCCCTGGAGCTCTCCGCGACCTACGCGGCACAACGGCTGCAGTTCGGCCGCCCGATCGGCAGCTTCCAGGCGATCAAGCACCGGTGCGCCGACATGGCTGTGCAGGTGGAGGCGGCCCGCTCGGCGTCGCTCTGGGCCGCGGCCACCGCCGCGGACGATCCCGCGGAGCTGCCGACCGCCGCGGCCACCGCCGCCCTCGTGTGCGGCGACGCCTACCGCTGGGTCGCGGCCGAGACCGTGCAGGTCCACGGCGGTGTCGGCTTCACCTGGGAGCACCCCGCGCACCTGCACGTCCGGCGGGCGGCGACGACGGCCGTCCTGGTGGCCGAGCACGCCGCGCACCGGGAGACCCTGCTCGCACGGCTCGGCATCTGAGAACACTTCGACGCAGAGAGGCGACGACGCATGCCCGACGCACCGACCCCGACCGACCTGGTCGACCTCCTCGTCCTCGGCGGCGGCATGGCGGGCATGACCGCCGCCGCCCGCGCCGCCCGGTCCGGGCTGCGGGTGGCCGTCGTGGAGCGGGCCCCGGAGCTGGGGGGATCGGCGCAGTTCGCCGGCTACCTCTGGACCGCCCCGGACACCGCGACGATGGACGAGATCAACCCGCACGGGGATCCGGAGCTCAAGGCCGCCGTGGTCGGCCGGTTCGCCGACGCCGTCGCGTTCCTCCGGGACCTGGAGGTCCCCGTCGCGGACGCGGTCACGATCCTGCGGTTCGGCCGCGGCCACGCGTTCGACACCAGCCTCTACATCGACACGTGCCGGCGAGCCGTGCTCGCACAGGGGTCGGTCACCACCGGCGCGCACACCACGAAGCTCACGATCGACGCCGAGGGTCGGGTCTCCGGCGCGGACCTGCGCCTCGCAGACGGCTCGACCCACACCGTGCGGGCCGGTGCGACCCTGCTGGCCACCGGCGGGTTCCAGGCGGACGCGGAGCTGCGTGCGCGGTACGTGCACGCGCAGGCCCGGGACGTGGCCCTGCGCTCCAACCCCTGGAGCAGCGGCGACGGGCTGCGGCTGGCCACCGAGGCGGGCGGGGCCGTGACCGGTGAGGGAAGCGGCTTCTACGGGCACCTGGTCCCGGCCCACGTGGACCTGGAGCCCGAGCACTTCGTGGACCTCGCCCTCTACTACAGCGAGCACGCGCTGCTGTTCAACCTCGCCGGCGAGCGCTTCGTCGACGAGACCGTGGGCGACCACCTGACCACCATGGCGCTGCTCGACCAGCCGGAGGGCCGAGGCCTGCTGGTGACGGACGCCCGCGGCTACCGCGAGTACATCACCGGGTCCTATGTGGAGGGCGCGCCCGCCACCGACAAGTTCGCGCTGGCCCGGCGGAAGGGCGGCCGGTGCGTCGTCGCCGACGACGCGGACGACTTCCGCGCCATGCCGGAGGAGTGGGGCTACGACGGGGAGCGGATCGCCGACGAGGTGGCCCGGCTCGCCGGCGGGGCGCCGCCGAGCCCGCCGCGCACGATCGACCCGCGGCCGCTCGCCGAGGCGCCCTACTACGTCGTCGAGGTCGCGACCGCGCTCACCTTCCCGTTCGCCGGGATCCGGATCGACGCGCGGGGACGGGTCCTCGGCGCGTCGGGGGACGTGGTGCCCGGGCTGTACGCGGCGGGATCGGACGTCGGCGGGATCTATGCCGGCGCCTACGCGGGCGGCATCGCCGCCGCCGCCGCGACCGGCCTCGCCGCGGCGGACGACGTGGTGAGCGCGAAGTGAACCCGGTTCGGGCACGCGGCTAGGCTGAGCCACCGGACGAGGGAGTGGTGATGTGAGCATCGAGGCTCTGACCGAGGCGGACGACGGGCCGCGGTCGAAGCGGCCCGCGATCCTGGCCGCGGCCGTGGAGTGCTTCGGCGAGGTCGGCTACGAGGCCACCAAGTGGTCCGAGGTGGCGGACCGGGTCGGCATCGGGCAGACCGCGCTCTACCACTACTTCGAGTCCAAGGCGCACTGCCTGCTCACGATCATGCGGCTCGGGCTGCGCAACTCCGACGCCGCCTTCCGCGAGGCCACGGCGGGGGCGTCCAGCTCGTCGGACGCCCTGCGGGCCGCGGTCGAGGCCGCGTACGCGCTCTCGCCGCAGGAGGTGCAGCAGAACCGCATCCTGCAGAGCAACATCGCCCTGCTGGCCAACGAGCGGGCCTCGCGCCGCGAGGAGACCGAGCGGCAGGCGTGCCGCGAGCTCGTGGCACAGGTCGAGCACAACTGGGCGGAGCTGCTCGAACGCGGGATGGCCGCGGGGGAGTTCCCCCGCCGCGACCCGCAGATGATGGCCCGCAGCCTGCTCGGCCTCGTCGTCGGCGTCTGGCGCTGGTACCGGCCCGGCGGCCCGCTCGAGCTGCGGACCATCTCGGACTTCATCACCGGGTGCTGCGTGCGGATGGTGGCGGGCCGGGAGCCCGACGCCGGCTGACCCCCTTGCCTCCGGGCCCGGGCCTGCCTAGTCTGAACTCAATCAAACTGAACTCAGCTCAGTTTTGTGGGGCCGGTCGGTCGTGGACCCTCCACACGGGGCCCACCGTCAGGGAGGACGGTCGACATGATCATCGAGGACTACTACGCGCAGCTCGACGGCGCGACGCCGCTGGCCGGGCTCGACCTGGTGGAACCGGACGTCGAGTTCCTCATCGCGCTGCCGGGCCAGGAGATCCGAGGTTCCGGCCGGGCCGATCTCGAGGCGTACATCGCCGGGCGGCCCGCCGTCGGACGGCGCCACCGGATCGTCTCCCGTGGGACCGACGGCGACCTGGAGATGGTCTACGGGATCATCACCGAGGGCGACGGCCGGGGGACCGGCTCGTTCTCCTCGGTGGCGCTGGTGTCGCCGGACAAGCGCCTGGTCCGCTACCAGGCCTTCTTCCACCCCACGTTCGGCATGTTCCCGCTGCCCACGGGCGGTGCCGCGTGAGCGCCCCGTTCCTGGCGAAGTGGTTCGACACCCTCGACGGCGGTTCCCCGGACGACATCCTCGACATGATCGCGCCGGACTTCCGGTTCTCGATCGTGTTCGGCACCGGCGGCGAGGCGGCCCGGGACTTCGCGGGCGGCCGGGAGGCGATGGAGGGGTACCTCCGCCAGCGGGAGAAGGGCGTGCTGACCCATCACGTGTTGTCCGCCTCGACCGTCGGATCCGACGAGCTGGTGCTGGGTCAGGCGCGGCGCGGCGGGAAGTTCGAGTCGACGTTCGTCGCCGCGGCTCGGCTGGACGACTCGGGGCAGGTGGTCGGTCTGATGATCGGCCGCTCCCCGGAGTTCGACATCGAGGCCTGAGACTCAAGAGGAGACCGGAGATGTTCAACCTCGCCCTGCTCGCCGCCCGTCCCTCGGACTGGACCCACGAGCAGTTCATCACCTGGTGGCGCGGCGAGCACGCCGAGGTGACCTACCCCCTGCCGGGGCTGCGGGCCTGGCGCCACACCGCCGTGTCGAGCGCGCTCGAGCCGCGGTCGGAGGGCTGGGACGGCCTGTCCGTCCTGAGCTTCGACGACGAGGCAGCCGCCCGTGCCGCCCTCGCGAGCGACGAGTGGGCCGCCGCGGTCCGGCACGTGGGCGCCATGCGGGGCAAGCGGATCGCCCTGCTCGGCGACGAGCGCGAGATGTTCCGGGCCTGACGATGCGACAGCTCGTTCTGGACCTGGACCGGCGCGCCGCGGCGGCGCCGGACGACGTCGTCGCGATCGACGCCGACGGCCCGCACCGGCTCGCCGCGATCCTGGAGCAGGGCGCCGCGCTGGCCGCGGCGCTGCGCGAGGCGACCGGCCCCCGCCCCACGCTGCTGGTGCAGGCGGACAACTCGTGGCGCACCGTCGTCGCCGCCGTGGCAGTGGGCAGGCTCGCGGGCACGCTCGCCCTGATCAGCAGGCACGCGACTCGGCAGGAGTTCGCCACGGCGTGCGAGGACATCGACCCGGACGCCGTCGTCGCCGCCCCCGGCATCACCCAGGACTGGGCGGTCGGGCTCCCTGCGGCGGCCGAGGTCCTGGACGGCTGGCGGCTCGCGGCCCGGCCCGCCCGCGACGGCGGCCGGTGGCGGGGTGGGGTGGTCATCGGCCTGACCTCGGGCTCGACCGGCCGCGCCAAGGGTGTGGTGCAGTCCGAGGCGTCGCTGCGCTACGCCGGGCAGGCCACGATCGACGCGGTCGGGCTACGGCCCGGGGACACGGTCGCCGCACTCGTCCCGCTGTCGTCCGCCGCCGCCGTCTGCTTCGGCCTGTACCTGCCGCTCATGCTCGGCGGGCGCGTGCTGCTGGCTGACCGCTGGGACCCGGCCGCCGCGGTCGACCTGATGGCCGAGCACGAGGCCCGCTGGACGATGTGCGTGCCCACGATGGCGCTGCAGATGGGCGGGGCCGCCCGCGAGCCGGGCCTGCTGACCGCGATGACCGCGATGACCGTCGGCGGGGGTCCGATGGACGCGGGCGCGCTGGGCCGGGCCGAGCAGCACCTCGGGACGCGCTTCCTGCGGGTCTTCGGGATGTCGGAATGCCTGGGCCACACCACCTCGCTCCCCGACGACACCCCCGAGAAGCGGCTCGGCACCGACGGCATGCCCTTCCCGGGCACCGAGCTGCGCGCCGTCGACGAGGGCGGCGCGCCGCTCCCGGGCGGGGCGACCGGACGGGCCCAGGTGCGCGGCCCCTCGCTGTTCGAGGGCTACGCGCGGGCCGGGGCCGTGGTCCCGCCCGAGCTGACCGCGGACGGGTTCTTCCCGACCGGCGACCTCGTCGAGACCGCTTCGGACGGCACGATCTCGATCAAGGGCCGGGAGAAGGACATCATCATCCGCGGCGGGCGCAACATCGACATCACCGAGGTCGAGACCGCGGTGGCCCGCCATCCGCAGGTCGACCAGGTCTGCGTGGTCCCGGTGCCGGACGAGGTGCTGGGGGAGCGGATCGCGGTCCTGCTGGTCACCGAGCGGGCCGATCTCGACCTCGCCGAGCTGCAGCGTCACCTCGGCGAGCTCGGCCTGACGAAGGGCAAGTGGCCGGAGTTCGTGTTCCGGGTGGAGGCGCTGCCGCAGAACCGGGTGGGCAAGCTCTCCCGCGCCGACGCGTCCCGGCTGGCCCGCGAGCTGCGGGACGGGGCCCCGGCGTGACGACGGCGGCCCGCCGGTTCGAGGGCTCGGTCGCCGTCGTCACCGGGGCCGGCTCCGGCCTCGGGACCGCCGCGGCAGAGCGGCTGGCCGCCGAGGGGGCCACCGTCGCGCTGCTGGACCGCGACCTGCGGGCCGTGGCCGAGCTGGCCGACGAGCTCCCCCACGCCACCGCGCACGAGGTCGACGTGACCGACGCAGCCGCCGTCGACGCCGTGATCGACACCGTGATCGACACGGTGGCCGCCCGGCACGGTCGGATCGACGCCCTGGTCAACAACGCCGGCGTGGTCGGCCCGCAGGTGCCGGTCCACGAGACGACCGACGCGATCTGGTCGACCGTCATGCGGGTCAACGCCGACGGCGCGTTCCACGTGCTGCGCGCGACCCTGCGGGCCATGGTCGCCGGCGAGGGCGGTGCCGTGGTGAACATGGCCTCCTCGTCCGGGTTGTCCGGCAAGCCCAATATGGCGCCGTACAGCTTCTCGAAGGCCGGGATCGTCGGGCTGACCCGCTCCGCGGCCATCGAGTACGCAGCCTGCGGGGTGCGGGTCAATGCCGTTGCCCCGACCGCCGTCCGTACACCGCTGGTGGAGCAGCACATCCAGAACGCGCCCGACCCGTCCGCGATGGAACGCCTGGTCACCTCCCAGACACCGATCCCCGGGCTGCCCACGCCCGCGGACGTCGCCGGGGTGGTGGCGTTCCTGCTCTCTGCCGAGGCCGCGTGGATCACCGGCCTCACCGTGCCTGTCGACGGCGGGTACCACGCCACCTAGCAGTCACCATCCACGACCTCAGGGCCACGGCCCGGGTCGACGCAGCGCGAAGGAGCGCCGATGTCCCAGGTCACCCCCGAGGAGGCGGCCCGAACCGGCCGGCGGGCGAGTATCGCCGCCGCCGTCGGTACCGCCATCGAGTACTACGACTTCGCGATCTACGGCTACCTCGCCGTCGTCCTCGCGCCGTTGTTCTTCCCGAGCCAGGACGGGCTCGTCGGCGTCCTGTCGACGCTGGTCGTCGTGGCCGGCGGGTTCGCCGCCCGCCCGCTCGGTGGAGTGATCTTCGGGCGGATCGGTGATCGACGTGGCCGGCGCATCGTGCTCATGGCGACGGTGAGCCTGATGGGCGTCTCGACCGTGCTGACGGGACTCCTGCCGACCTTCGCCACCCTCGGCGTCGCCGCGCCGATCCTGCTCGCCGTGCTCCGGATCGTGCAGGGCATCTCTGCCGGTGGCGAGATCGGAGGTGCCGCCTCGTTGGCGGCCGAGTCCGCCCCGTCGCGACGCCGCGGCCTGTTCGGCTCGGCCACGTCCGTCGGTGTCGCGCTGGGCCTCGCGGGTGCCGCCGCGGCCGTCGGGACCGTCACCGCGGTCACGACGCCCGAGCAGCTCGCCTCGTGGGGCTGGCGCATCCCGTTCCTGATCGCAGGCCCCCTCCTGGTCGGCGCGGTGCTCTACCGGATGCGGGTGGAGGACTCGCCGGTCTTCAAGGAGATGGTCCAGGAGTCCGAGCCGGTCAAGGCTCCCGTGACCGAGGTCCTCCGAAACCACGGGGGTTCGGTGGTGCGGACCGTCGGCATCGTCTATGCCACGTTGACGACCGGCAGCCTCGCCTCGGTGTACATCCTGGTGCACCTCTCAGCGGTGCTCGGGTACTCGCTGACGGGTTCGCTGTGGTTGATCGTGTTGATCGTGCTGCTGCCGGTCGGGGTGGTGCCGTTGGCCGGCGCACTGAGCGACCGGTTCGGGCGTCGAGCCGTGCTGGCAGCGGCGGCGCTCGGGTTCGTCGTCCTGGCGGTGCCCTGTTACTGGGTGATGCAGCAGGGCTCCCTGGTCTGGGCCATGGTGGCGGCGATCATCCTGAACATCCCCTTCGCCGTGCAGCAGGGCGTGCTCTACACCCTGCTCCCCGAGCTGTTCCCGACACGCGTTCGCTACACCGGCGTCTCGATCGGCTTCAACATCGGCGGAGTGCTGGGCTCGGGCCTGGTCTCGGTGATCGCGACCGCCCTGGTCACGTTGACCGGCAACACGTTGGCGCCCGCGTTCTACTTGATCTTCGCTGCCCTCGTCGGCCTCGCGTTCGTCGCGATCACCCGCGAGACCTCGCGAGACACCCTCGGGAGCGAGGACACCGAGAACTCGACGCTCGGCAGTTCGTCCACCGCGCAGACCTGAGCAACGGCGACGTACTGTTTGACCTTCCCCCGCTTCCACGGGCTCGGTGATCCTCGCCCGACATCCCGAGGACACGCTGCACGTGGGCGGTCCGCAACTTCGGCGGTCACGACATGCGGGCCTGGCCGACCAGATCGCCGAACTGGGGCGGCGCTGCGGCATGTCACTCTATGAGCCGCGGTAGACCTTTCCCGTCGAGGGCGACGCCGGCCAGGCGTGCGCGGCGACCGCGGAGCGGTTGCGTCGGAAGCCGATCTCGTCCGCCACGGTCGGTGAGCTCCTTGATCATGAGCAACGATGTGTGTCCGCAGCTGTGGTTGGCTGTAAGCGGTGACCAAAATGGTGACCGGTCGCCCGTCCTCGGTGCTCCCCGAATGTCGCCCAGAGCGCCGGACGGACCCGTTCGGCGAACTCCCGCATCACGTCTCGGGCAGTGGCCAGCGGGTCTGGAGCGCCAGCTCGGTCACGCCGGCCTGTTCGGCCTCCCGGATCTGCTCCACGACCTCGTCGACGGTGCCCACGATCGTGACCGCCCGGACGGCGTCCTCGGTCAGGAACGTGCGCTCGGCGGCGGGCAGCCAGGTGGCGTGGCCGTCGTGCAGTTCGAGGTAGCGGCGGTCCTCGGGGGTCTCCATCCCGGCGACGTGCGCGCAGTACTCCTCGCAGAAGGGTCGGAAGGGCGGCGGGACGGCGTCCTCGTCCTCCCGGATCGACCACATCTCGTAGGCGAAGTGGATCGCGGCGCCCACCCAGGAGTCGGTCATCGCGAGCACGCGCGACGAGGTCGCCGACTCGCCTTCCGCCAGCACGACGACGTTCGTCATCGACGTCGTGGCGAAGTCCGGAGGAAGGGCGCGGCCGGACCGGGCGGCGCCCTCGGCCACCAGCTCAGTGGCGCCCTCGACCTCGTCCGGGCGGGTCACGGCGATCGGGACGACACCGTCGCCCTCCGCGCCCGCGAGGCGCAGGGCGCGCGGGCCGTTGGCGCCCACGACGACCGGGATGGGGTGGTCGAGGTCGACGAACCCCTGGTCGCGGATCAGGACGCGGGTGTGTGCGCCTCCGCCGAGGTCCACCTCCTCGCCCGCGAGCAGACCGCGCACCGTGCGCACGTAGGTCCTGAGCTCACCGACGGGCATGGGCTTGCGGCCCATGACCCGCATCGACGTGTGGCCCGTGCCGATACCGAGAAAGGTCCGGCCCGGCGCCAGCTTCGCCACCGACGCGATGGAGTGGGCCGTGACGGGTGCGAGCCGGGTGCCGGCCGCGGCGACACCCGGGCCGAGGGCGATGCGTTCGGTGTGGGCCGCGGACCCGGAGAAGAACAGGGGGCCGAGGTACATGGCGGCGGCGGTCGAGCTGGCTCTGAGCGAGGCTCGAGCCAAGCACGGCCTCGGCACTGGCGGCGATCGGCTGGCTGGCAAGGCGCCGCCGCGCCGCCCGCTCGGGGCGCTCTCGGCCATCTGCGGGAAGGCGGCGCTGCCGGCGCCGGACCGGTCGAACGACGGGTTGCCCAACGCGGTCGCCTTCGTCCCTGTTCCTCGCCTCCGACGACCTGGACGTGGCGACGCGGTGGGCAGCACTCGGCATCCCGTTCTCACGGCTGTCGGAACCGGACCTCGACGCCGCGGTCCGCGCTCCGCCGCCGCCGACTCGCACCGACTCGGAGGACCCCCGGCCCGGGCGGGACCATCCGGCTCGACCTCGGCTGCACGCTCGAGCGACGCAGCGCCGAGCGACCCGCGGCGATCGACGACTCCGCCGAGCGGACGGGCGACGAAGCCGATCGCGGAGCACGCAGACGTCTGTGCGGTCCGCCTGGCGACATCGCCCGCGGGTCCGGCGCGCGGCTGGTCGTCCTCGGTGCCCGAGTTGGCACCTCGGGACGACGGAGCCCGCGGCGCTCGCTGCCGGCGAGCGGGCGCGCGGAATGGTGCTCGCCGATCCAGGCCTCGTCGTAGCCCAGCGCATCGAGGCGCTGCGCTCCGGTTGGCCGAGGCCGCGCTGCGCACCGCGGAGCTGCTGGCTGTCCGTTCCGCTCTGCCCGTGGAGGCAGTTCGATGAGCCGGCTCTACATCCAGGACGTCACCCTGCGGGACGGCATGCACGCCGTCCGGCACCGCCTCGACCCGGCGGACCTGCGCCGGATCGCCGGCGCACTCGACGCGGCCGCGGTGGACGCGATTGAAGTCGCCCACGGCGACGGGCTCGCCGGGGCGAGCCTGACCTACGGCCCGGGCAGCAACACCGACTGGGAGTGGATCTCCGCGGCCGCGGAGGTCGTGGAGCGCGCGGTGCTGACCACGTTGCTGCTGCCGGGGATCGGCACCGTGCACGAGCTGCAGAAGGCCCATGATCTCGGGGTGCGGTCGGTCCGGGTGGCGACCCACGCGACCGAGGCCGACATCGCGGTGCAGCACATCGGCAGGGCCTGCGACCTGGGGATGGACGTCTCGGGCTTCCTCATGATGTCGCATCTGGCGCCGGCCACGGATCTGGCGAAGCAGGCGAAGATCATGGAGGATGCCGGCGCGCGGTGCGTCTACGTCACCGACTCCGGCGGCCGCCTGACCATGGACGACGTCCGCGACCGCGTGCGCGCCTACCGGGACGTCCTCGACCCGGCCACTGAGATCGGCATACACGCCCACGAGAACCTCTCACTGTCGGTCGCCAACTCGGTGGTCGCCGTCGAGGAGGGGGTGACGCGGGTCGACGCGTCGCTCGCCGGACAGGGCGCGGGGGCGGGGCAACTGCCCGATCGAGGCGTTCGTCGCGGTGGCAGATTTGCGGGGCTGGAGGCGCGGCTGCAACCTCTTCGCCCTGCAGGACGCCGCCGACGACCTCGTGCGGCCGTTGCAGGACCGGCCCGTCCGGGTCGACCGCGAGACGCTGAGCCTGGGCTACGCGGGGGTCTACTCCAGCTTCCTGCGCCACGCCGAGCGGGCGGCGCGCGAACATGGCCTGGACACGCGCGACATCCTGGTCGAGGTCGGCCGCCGCGGGCTCGTCGGCGGTCAGTAGGACCGGCTACACGACCAACCTCCCCCTCGCGGATCTCACCGGCGGGAAGGCGTGGGTGGTGTGGTCGGTCGACGGGGAACCGCTGCCCGCCGAGCACGGCGGCCCGGCTCGGCTCCTCGTCCCCACCTCTCCTTCTGGAAGAGCGCCAAATGGGTCTCGGGTCTGCAGTTCATGGACCACGACGAGCCGGGGTTCTGGGAGCGCAACGGCTACCACGACCGCGGCGACCCCTGGCTGGAGCAGCGCTATCAGGCTGACTGAGTCGCCCGCGCCGACACCCTGAGGCGGCCATCCGTCGCCGCGATGGTCGCGGAGTTGCGGTCGACCATGGAGACCATGGAGGCCGAGCTCCTTCGGCCGTGACCGCTATCCGGTCTCCGAGGCGGCAACGCTTTCTCGGAAGTCCGTGGGCGAGCATCCGTAGTGCGCCCGGAACGCACGGCTCAGATGGGACTGGTCGGCGAAGCCCCATCGGCCGGCAAGCTCTGCCAGAGAGCGCCGCTCGGTCTGCGACGAGAGCTCGCGGGCGCACCCCTCCACCCGAAGGGCGGCCACGGTCTTTCCGAAGCTGCGTCGATCTCCCTCGAAGAGCCGATGGAGCTTGCGCACGGAGATGCCGAACCGTCCGGCGACGTGATCGGCCGTCAGCCGGAGGTGAGCGACGTTGGCGGCGAGATACCTCACGATCGCCGCTCGAAGCGCGGCGTCGACGGACTCGCGGGACGTGTCCCGCCAGGTGTCGTTGGCGCCTGTGGCGGCGGCCAGCACGGAGCTGAACGCGATGTCCGCGGTGTCCCGTGCCCGAGGATCCAGATCCCCGACGTTGCGCCAGAGCGATGTCATCGTCGACGCCACCAGGTTGGCAGAACCTGCGACGGTGGCGTCATGGGCGACCGCGGTGAAGCCACGGCCGTCGGCGAGCAGCGGAAGTACCTGGTCGCGAGGCACTCGGAAGGACAGGACCTGCCACTCCTGGTCCGGTCCGTCGCCGACGAAGTCCAGCCGGTACTCGCTCGTGGTGTCGAACAGAGCGAAGCCGCCCGGCTTCACGACGCACGTCCGGTCCCCCTGACTACCGACGCAATGGCCACGCAGCTGCAGGTTGACGAAGACGTGGTCGGAACGAGTCCGGCGGACCTCGGCGGGCCCGTGAAGGATCAACTGGCTCTTCGAGGTGACCTCCGCGCAGTTGGTCCCGCTCAGCGGCGACGAGCGGACCCAGCTCGCTATGCCCGGATCGTCGGGCGCCCGTCCCCGCCGGGCGTCGGCGCGCTGGGCGGCCAACGGGGTGAAGGCCTCGCAGATCACCTCTCGCCAGTAGCTGAACTGCTCGCCGGTAGGCCGGTCCGCGGTGGTCCAGTACCGCACGTCGGCCTCCCCTCGGCCTCGGGCCGTGCCACTCGCACGGCGGGTGACCACCCTCCGTTGCCAGTTCTGTGAGGCTGCAACTGTAGCGGTGAGAACGAGGCCGAGGACAGGTTCGGTACGAGCGAGGTCAGGCGCGCAGCTCGGGGAACTGGTCGTCGCGCCACTCGTACTCGTGTGCGGCCTCGGGCTCGTCGGTCTTGCGCTGCCGGAGCTCGACGCGTCGGATCTTGCCGGAGACGGCCTGGGGCAGCTCGATGAACTCCAGGCGTCGGATCCGCTGGAAGGGGGCGAGCTTCTCGCGGGCGTGCCTGAGGATGGAGAGGGCGGTCTCCCTGTCGGGCGCCCACCCTGCCGACACGGCCACGTACGCCTTCGGCCGGACCGGATCGGGTGCGGGGACGACAGCCGCTTCGGTGACGGCCGGGTGCTCGATCAGCACGCTCTCGAGCTCGAAGGGTGACACCTTGTAGTCCGACGCCTTGAACACGTCGTCGGTCCGGCCGATGGAGAAGAGGTAGCCGTCCGCGTCTCGGGAGGCGACGTCCCCGGTGTGGTAGAGCCAGCCCGCCATCGCCTCGTCAGTGCGTTGCGGATCCTCTACGTAACCGGTCATGAGGCTGGTCGGGTGCCGCGAGAGGTCGATGCAGATCTCGCCCTCGTCCTCGGTGGCCTCTCCGGTCAGCGGGTCGGCCAGGACGATGGGAACGCCGGGCAGCGGCCTGCCCATCGAGCCCGGGTTCACCGCCGAGCCCGGCGAGTTCCCGATCTGTGCCGTCGTCTCGGTCTGTCCGTACCCGTCGCGCAGCGTCAGACCCCAGTGTGCGTGCACCTGTTCGACGACCTCGGGGTTCAACGGCTCCCCCGCGGAGATGACCTCGCGGAGTGGTCCCGGCCCGTCGGACAGGTCGGCCTTGATCAGCATCCGCCAGACCGTTGGCGCGGCGCAGAAGGTCGTCACCTCGTGGGAACGGATCTGGCCGAGCAGAGCGGCCGCGTCGAAGCGCGCGTAGTTGTAGACGACGATCGTCGCTTCCGCGATCCACGGCGCGAAGAAGCAGCTCCAGGCGTGCTTTGCCCACCCCGGGGAGCTGATGTTCAGATGGGTGTCGCCGGGCCTGATGCCGAGCCAGTAGGTCGTCGCGAGGTGGCCGACCGGGTACGACACCTGGGTGTGCTCCACCAGCTTCGGTCGGCTCGTCGTGCCGGAGGTGAAGTAGAGCAGCAGGCGGTCCGCCGCGGTCGTCCCCGGGTGCGGGAGCGCCTCATCCGGGGCCGTGGCGGTGTCGGCGTAATCGCGCCAGCCCGCGGGCGCCCCACCGACGGCGACCCTGACCAACGAGTCGGCGATGCCGTCGAACTTCGCCGCGTCGGCAGCGTTCGCCACCACGCACCGAGCTCCACCACGCGAGAGCCGGTCGGGCAGGTCGTTCGCGCCGAGTGCCGTGGTCGTCGGCATGATCACCGCGCCGATCTTCATCACCGCCAGCAGGGCCTCCCACAGCTCGACCTGGTTACCGAGCATGAGGAGGACGCTGTCACCTCGTCTGATCCCCTGCTCGACGAGCCAGCGTGCGACCTGGTTGGACCGCAGCCGAAGCTGTTCGAACGAGTACGCGGCAGTGCTGCCGTCCTCCTCGACGATGCGCAGTTCGTCGCGCTCGACGCCGGTGGCGATGAGGTCGAACCAGTCGTGCGCCCAGTTGAACGGACCGTCGAAGACGGGCCATTCGAATCCGGCGACGGCCTTGTCGCGATCGAAGCCGGTCACGATGTTGACGACCCCAGGCGGGAAGCCGGCCTCCTCGAACAGCTCGCCGAGCAGCAGTGCGGTCAGGGGCGTCTGCTCGGCCGGCTTGAGGACCACGGTGTTGCCGGCCGCGAGTGCGGGGGCGATCTTCCAGGCTGCCATAGGCAGCGGGAAGTTCCAGGGCACGATCTGGCGGCAGACGCCGAGCGGCTCACGCAGCGTGTAGGCGTGGAACTGCGCACCCTCCGGGGCGAACGGCATCGACACGTTGACCGTCTTGCCCTCGATCTTCGTTGCCCAGCCTGCGTAGTAGCGGAAGACGTCCGCAGACCACCCCACGTCCACGACCTGGGCGATACCGGCCGACTTGCCGTTGTCCAGCGACTCGAGCTGCCCGAAGACCTCAGCGCGCTCCGAGAGCAGGTCACCGATCCGCCAGATGAGTGGCCCGCCCTTCACCGGTCTCCTGTTCCAGATCTGGACACGTGAGGGACATCTGCACATCCATCCCACGGCGTGTGCAGTCCTGTTCAAGCCATCGCGCGTCCCAATGGCCACCATCGTCCTTCGACGTCCGCACGCAGTGAGGCGTACGGACACGAAGCCGAAGGGGAGACTATGACGCTGGACTTCACGCTGGACACGGACCAGATGGCGGTCCGGACGCAGGCTAGGGAGTTCGCGAGCACCGTGCTGAGCGGCGTTGACGACGCCATCGCGCCGTTCGGCAAGCCCGAGGAGCGGTTCTACGCCCTCAAGCCCTTCTTCCAGCAGATGGTCGACGCGGGGTTCGTGAAAGCGCTCATCCCCGCCGAGTACGGCGGCGCGAAGTTCACCTCGCTCCAGTTCGTCCTGGCCGTCGAAGAGATCGCTCGCGTCGACGTCAACGTGGCGTCGGCCGTCCTGGGCACCGGACTCGGTCTCTACCCGATCGTGAACTTCGGCACCGAGGAGCAGAAGCGCCGGTTCTTGACGCCCTTCGGCGGGAGCGAGCCCAGGCTGGCCGCTATCGCCTACACCGAGGTCACGGGCGGAGCGAACTACGACTCCCCGGACCCGAAGGTGGGTGTGCAGACCTTCGCCCGGATCGAGGGTGACGAGATCGTCCTGAACGGGGCGAAGCACTACACCACGAACGCGTCCGGCTGGGACGGCAAGGGTTCCGACCTGATCAGCGTCGTCTGTCGGACCGATCCGGCGCTGCCCCCGCAGGAGTCGCTGGCGATCGTCGTCGTCGAGCGGGGAACCCCCGGCGTCGAGATCACCGGGATGATCGACACCATCGGCCACCGCGCCACCAACTCGCCGCGGGTCGAGTTCAAGGACGTGCGCGTCCCGCTCAGCAACATGATCGGCCGGCCCGGTGACGGCATCACGATGGTGAAGAGCGCCTTCTCCTGGACCTGCGCGCCGATCGGCGCCGCGTGTGTCGGACGGATGCGTGCGGCGTTCGAGTACGCCTACGAGTTCGCGAAGACCGACAGCCGCTCGGGCCCGCACCCGGTGATCGAGTACCAGAACGCCGGCTACATGCTCGCCGACATCAAGATGCGCATCGAAGCCGCGCGGTACCTGTCCTGGAAGGCCGCGGACCACTTCGACAAGACCGACGGCCAGGACCGCGAGCTGGCCAACATCACCAAGGTCTACGCCTCGGAGCTGTCCGTGCAGACCGTCTACGACGCCATGCGGTTGGTCGGCGTCGACGGCTACGGGGACAAGACGCCGATCGCCGCGATCATGCAGGACGTCCTCTGCTTCCCGGTCTATGACGGCGGGAACATGGGTGTGCGGCGCCGCGCGCTGCACGAGCAGTTCATGGAGCCGAGCTACGACCACCTGGCGCTGGCGGAGAACCGTCTCTCCACGGGGAGCTGATCGACGGGATCCAGGGTGTCGACGGCGTGCGGGCGGATCGCCCGCACGTCGTCGTCGTCGTTGTTGTTGTTGTCGTCGTCGTCGTCGTCGTCGTCGAGGGACAAGACAGCGATGAGCCCCTTCGAGCAAGCTCCTCCGAGGTCACACAGCTCGACCCCGCCGGTGCCGGGTCGACGCCACCGACCGGGCCGAGGAATCCCTACGAGGACGACGTCAGCGTCAATCGATACCTGGGGTAGGACCCGCCACGGCTGACGGGAAGGGCGGTTCCGGAGCGGTCAGACCCGCGTCTGGTACTCCCGTGATATCTCCACCAGCAGTTGATGCATCGCCAGTTCAGCGGGAGCGCGGAGCCGGTCTTGACGGTGTGCCACCAGGATCCGGCGGGACGGAGCGTCTCGCCCCAGCCCCAGGACCCGGACGTCCGGATGGGTGGTCGTCACGGCGGTTCGCGGTGCGAGGGCAACGCCGAGACCGACGCTGACCATCGCCTGCGCTTCCTGGTAGTCGTTGGCCTCGAACGAGATGCGCGGAGAGAAGCCGGCGGCGCGGCAGCTGCGTTCGAGCACCTCGGCGACCGGATGGTCATGAGCCCGGACGATCCAGTCCTCGGTGGCGAGCTCCGACATCGTGGTGTGGCGGCGGCGGGCGAGGCGATGGTCGGCCGCGACGACGAGGACAGTGGGGTCGTCGAGGAGTGGAGTGAGCGAGAACTCGGCCGGATCGAGCCGGTTCCACTCGTAGTCCCACAGCAGGGACAGGCCGACCGTGCCGCTCTCCAGCATGGCCATCAGCTCGTCGAAGCGCGCGCTGCGCACGTCGAGACGGATGTCGGGATACTGCCTGCGGAAGCGGCTGACGACCAGTGGTAGCAGCGCGCTGGCGACGGTGGGGAAGGTGCCGACCGACAATGTGCCCCTGCGCAGGCCGGCGAGCTCGGCGAGGTCCGCCTCGGCGGCCTCGAGGCGTCGCACGAGATGTCTGGCGTGCCCCGCGAGAAGGGCACCCGCCTCGGTGGGGCGCACTCCCCGCGCTTGTCGGTGCAGGAGCGGTTGCCCTGCTTCGACCTCGAGACGACGCAGCTGTTGCGAGACGGCGGAGGGTGAGTAGCCGAGCTGCTCAGCCGCAGCGGTCATCGACCCGGAGTCCAGGACCGCTGCGAGCAGGGCCAGCCGGCGGATGTCGAGCACAGGGGTCCTCCAGAACGGACGAGCAAGTTTCGCGCTCAGGGTGCAGCTCTTCGCTGCGTCGCGCCACTCTACTTCAGGCAGGAGTGAGCCCCTGGTCAGGCCATACGGTGATTCAGTGCCACTCCAGGGGTCTGCGACGGCGATCTAGCGTGAAGTAAAGCTTCACAGGTCTGCCGGTACTCGTGATTGTGCTGTAGGCCCGTCCCAGGTCATCTTGGCTCCAGTTCGCATTCGGCAACGGCGGCCGTCACCGCCTCGACAGGAGTGGCAGTGCGAGACATCTTCGCGACCTGGATGCGCGGCGGGACCAGCAAGTGCTGGGTCTTCGAGCGCGACTCGCTGATGGTGCCCGGGCAGTCCGTCGACGAGGTCCTGCTCCGCCTGTACGGGAGCCCCGACCCTCGCCAGGTGGACGGCGTCGGTGGAGCGACCTCGACGACCAGCAAAGCCGTGATCCTCGCGGAGAGCGCCCGGCCGGGCGTCGACGTCGACTACACGTTCGCGCAGGTCGGTATCGCAGACGGGCAGGTCGACTGGACCAGCAACTGTGGGAACTGCTCGGCCGTCGTCGGACCCTACGCACTACGGCGCGGTTGGGTCGTCCCCTCCGGCACGACCTCCCAGGTCCGGGTCTACAACACCAACACGGACCAGCTGATCGTCCTCGAGGTCTCGACACCGGGGGGTCGGCTGTCCGAGGAGGGCACGGACTTCATCCCCGGGGTCGCCCATCCGGGGCTCGGAGTCCGGATGTGGTTCGTCGACCCCGCAGGTCGGACGACGGGTGCGCTGCTGCCGTCCGGACGTCCGGTCGATGAGCTCGACGGGGTACCGGTGAGTCTCGTCGACGCCGGAGCGCCCGTCGTCCTCGTCCCCGCAGCATCCCTCGGACTCACCGGCGAGGAGTCTCCCGCCGAGATCGACGCCGACGCCGCCATGCTCGAGCGGCTCGACCGGATCCGGCGGCTGGGCGCGGTCGTGATGGGGTTGGCGGACACCCCCGACGAGGCCGCGCGAGCGACGCCCAAGCTGGCGGTCGTCGCCCCGGGGCGGTCCGGTCGGTCCGACCTGTCGATCCGCATGATGTCGATGGGACGTACCCACCCCGCACTGGCCGTGACCGGCAGCATCGCGCTGACCATGGCGGCCCGCGAGTCGGGTACCGTCCTCCACGACCTGGTCCGCGACGGCCGGGACACGCTCGACCTGGACACGCCGGCCGGGGTGGTGACGACCCTGATCTCGAGCCGGGATGGATCGCCCGCCGTCGGGGTGTGGCGGACTGCGCGCCGCCTCGCCGACGCGCAGCTCGCGCTTCCCGAGCAGGTGTCCTCCGCGGGCACCCGTCTCACCATGGCAGGCCACGTCCACGCCGCCTAGACCCTGGCGCCCGCTCGACCCGAGCGCCACTCGAACTCGACGGCTTCTCGACACCTGAAGGACAATGATGTCACCCCAACTGCTCTCGATCCTGATCCTCGGCGGGATCTTCGTCATCGCGACGCTCCTGCCGATCAACATCGGGATCCTCGCCTTCGTCGGCTCCTTCGTCGTGGGGACGTTCGTCCTCGGCCTCGACGAGAAGGAGATCTTCGAGGGCTTCCCCGTCTCGCTGTTCGTGACCGTCGTCGGTGTGACCTACCTGTTCTCGGTCGCCAAGCTCAACGGCACGATCGATCTCCTGGTGGATGCCGGCGTCAGACTCGTCCGCGGCCGCGCGATCCTGGTCCCGTGGGTGCTGTTCGTCGTGGCCGCGGTCCTCACCGCCCTCGGCACGTTCACCCCGGCCGCGGTGGCACTGCTCGTCCCGATTGGTATGAACTTCGCGTTCAAGTACCGGATCAGTCCGCTGATGATCGGCATGATGGTCATCTGCGGGGCCCACGCGGGTGCGTTCTCGCCGATGGCCGTCTCCGGGGCGCTGGTGTTCGGCATCGTCGCCGAGTCCGGCCTGTCCGTCTCCGCGGCGGTGCTCTTCTTCGCCAGCATGGCGTTCAACCTGCTGCTCGCCGCCGTCACCTATGTCCTGCTCCGCCGCCGCGGCGAGGAGAGCTTCGACGAGCGCCCGTCGTCGGACGACGACGGCTCTGCCGAGCTGCCCGCGGGTGGGGGAACGGCCACGCTGGTGAGACCGAGCCGCGTCACGGTCAGCGCGAAGCAGACCGCCACTCTGGTCGCACTGGTCGGCCTGGTCATCGGCGCACTCGCCCTGCACCTGCAGATCGGCTTCCTGGCCCTCGCCGCGGGCGCTCTGCTCGGGCTGATGGACAGGGAGAACCTCGGGAAGGCCATCGACGGCATCAGCTGGCCGACGATCCTGCTCGTCGCAGGCATGGTGACCTACGTCGGCGTGCTCGAGCACGCGGGCACCATCGAATGGGTGTCGCACGCCGCCGTCGGGATCGGCGCGCCGCTCGTCGTGGCCCTGCTGCTCTGTCTGACGGTCGGTATCACCTCGGCGTTCGCCTCGTCCACGGCCATCCTGACCGCGGTGATCCCGATGGCCATCCCGCTGCTGCTCACCGGCTCGCTGCCCGCCGCGGGTGTCGTCGCCGCCATGGCCATCTCCACCACTATCGTCGACGTCTCGCCCTTCTCCACCAACGGTGCGCTCGTGCTGGCGAACGCCCGCGGGGTGGACCGCAACCGCTTCTACAAGCAGGTGATCACCTACACTTGCGCGATCGTCGCGCTCGGACCCGTCGCGGCGTGGGCCGTCTTGGTTCTTCCCGGCGCCTTCTAGATGTGGTGACCCAGGACATCGACATCATGGTCGACTCCCGACACCGCCTCCGCTCTGATGCGTCCCATACTTCGTCGACTAATCGGTGTTTTCGGCCCGACACGCCGGGCGGAGGTCCGGCGGGATGGGCACTGTGAGTGATGACATCGGACCTTGTGAGTCCCCGAGCTGACGATCTGGGCTGATGTTCAGTCGCAGTGGTCGTGATCAGATGTAAGCGGTGACCAAAACGGCGACTGCCGGTGCTGTACTGGTTCGGCGGCGCGGGAGACGGATCTGCCGAGATCCGTAGCTTATCCGGCCGGCCCGGCGAGCGGGACAGCCGCCGGAACCCGAGTCTGCGCTGCGATGGCGGTGGGATGGTCGGAGGTCTGGCTCAGCCGAGCCAGGCCGTGATGGCCTGGAGGGCGTCGGTCAGCAGGTGCTTCGGTCCCTCGAAGTAGTGGCCGGAGCCCCGCACGGCGAGGATCCCCTTGCGCGGGTCGAGGGCCGCGTCGTAGAGCGCCTGGGCCATCGAGGGGAAACACCCCTTGTCCCCGGTGCCGTAGGCGACGAACACCGGCACCGACACCTGCTCGAGGCAGGTCGGGCCGTGCCCGTTGGTGTCGGCGACGCTCCACTGCGAGAGCCAGGACCGCAGGGTGCTCACGCTGCCCAGGGTGACCGGGCGCAGGTTGGCCGACTGCGGGTCGCCCCACAGCGTGCCGGGCTCTCGGTCGGACGGGTCGAGCGTGGTGTCGAGGAAGCGCGGGTCGGCGCAGGTGCCGTGGATGTGGAAGGGCAGGTCCGGGACGCTGTCGCCGTAGTTTTCGGCGAGCAGCCTGAGCTGGGATCTGGCCCACGCGGTGATGCGGTCCATCCGGTCGGCCTGGGCCTGCCGGTAGGTGCGGACCCAGCCCCGGTCCAGCGGCAGCGCCCGGTCGGCGAACAGGTCCAGTTCCGGGTCGCGGCGGAACGGGTCCTGTTCGTCGACGACCGCGGGGTCGAGCCACCCGCGCAGCAGATCGGCCCGGCCGGCGTGGGCGTTGAGCATGACCAGGTCGTCCGCCGGGGGAAGGACGGCGCGGGTGAGGTCCGTGCCACCCCCGCCCGGCGCGTCGAGCACGGTCGGCTTCTCGGCCTGGGACTGGTAGAACGCCGCCAATCCGCCGCCGCCGGAGTTCCCGACGAGCACGACCCGGCGGTAGCCCTCGTGCTCGCGCAGGTGCCGAATGATCGACCCGAGGTCGGCGACGCAGTTCTCCAGGATCACCTGGGTGTCGTTGCCCGCGTAGCGGGTGACGGCCCCGACGGCGTCGAACCCGAGCGCCGCGGTCGGGCTCAGCGCGTAGTGCCCCACGAAGTTCGAGCTGGGGTGGCAGAACAGCAGCACCGTCTCGGTGGTCTCGCCCGGGACGGCGCGTTCGCGCCCGCACCACAGCAGCCCGGCGGCGCGGGCGATGCCGGAGTAGACGTCCCCGCCCATCTGGTCCTGCATGGGCACGGGCAGCAGCTCACGCACCGGTGCGTCCCTCCTCCAGGGTGGCCCAGGTGAACGGGTAGTCGGGGTCGGTGATCCCTGCGGCCGCGGCGGAGACGAGCAGCGGCCGGTGGGTGTCCACCATGACCTGGTACTCCTCGGCGCGCTGGGCGCCCAGAGCCCGCTCGACGTTGCCCGGGTGCGGGCCGTGGATGAACCCGGCCGGGTGCACGGTGACCGACCCGACGCCGACGCCCGTGCCGCGGCGGGTGTTCGCCGCCCCACCTGCGTAGAACAGCACCTCGTCGCTGTCGACGTTGGAGTGGAACGGCGGGATCGGGACCGACTCGGGGTGGTAGTCGAGCAGCCGGGGCACGAAGTTGCACATGACGAAGCCGGGCGCCTCGAGGATCTGGTGCATCGGCGGGGGCTGGTGCAGGCTGCCGGTGATCGGCTCGAAGTCCTTGATGTTGAACGACCACGGGTACATGCCGCCGTGCCAGCCGACGACGTCGAGCGGGTGGTGGCGGTGGATGTGGCGGGTCAGCCCGGTGCGGGTGCGGACCACGACCGGCACCTGCTCGCCCTGGCCGGCCACGAGTTCGGTGGGGCGGCGGATGTCGAGCTCGCAGTACGGGGTGCCCTCGATGAACTGCCCGCGTGCGGACAGGTAGCGCGAGGGCGGGTCGATGTGCCCGGTGGCCTGCACGAACAGCAGGCGCAGCTCGCCGCCCGTCGGGACGCTCCAGCGGTGGATGGTCGAGGTCGGGACCACGACGTAGTCGCCCTCGGCGATGTCGATGCGGCCGAAGGTCGACTCCAGGGCGCCGCTGCCGCTCTCGACATAGGCGAGCTCGTCGCCGACGCTGTTCTTGTAGAGCGTGCTGTCGGTGGTGGCGACGGCGTAGGAGATCTTGACGTCGTCGTTGCCGAGCAGCAGGACGCGGTCGAGCGCGGCGTCGCCCTTGGCGGGCAGGTCGTGCAGCGTGAGGTGCAGCGGGCTCATCGGGTCGTTCGGGACGAGCCGCTCGTCCGGGGTGGGAAGCGCCTCGATCGCAGTCAGCGCGCTCGGCGGGTAGCGGTGGTAGAGCAGTGAGGTGTCACCGACGAACCCGTCCTCGCCGATCAGCTCCTCCCAGTAGAGGGTGCCGTCCGGCTGGCGGAAGACGGTGTGCCGCTTGCGCGGGACCTCTCCGACGCGGGTGAAGTACGGCATGGTCAGACGCTCCGTTCCGGGGTGGTGCCGATGAGGATCGCGGCGAGGGTGACCGGCGTGTCCGAGCGGTTGCGCCAGCCGTGGCGGGTGGCGTTCTGGACCACGACGTCGCCGGCGGCGAGGTGGGTGAGCTGTCCGTCGTCGAGTTCGAGCCAGACCTCGCCGTCGAGGACGATGGTGTAGTCGACCGTCGGGGTCGTGTGCATGCCGTCGGCCTCGAAGGTCTCGGCGAGCCCGGGGGAATGGGCGAGCTGCTCGGCCACGTAGCCGGGGCCGTCGAAGGCCGGGGTGCCCATCACCGCGTCCGGCGGCAGGGTGAGCAGGATCAGCCTGGTCCCGCCGGGGCCGGGCAGCAGCGACTCGGTCTTGCCGGTCGGGTCCTCGCCGACCTTGCTGACCGGGACGTCGGCGTCGGTGGCCCATACGACCGAGGAGACGAACCCCGGCAGCGAGGCGAACTCGTGGGTGCGGGGGGCGATCCCGTCGTCGACGACGACGGAGCGGCCCTGGGCGTCGTGCCCGGTGACGACCCTACGCATGCTGAACCTCCTGGTCGGTGCTGTTCTCGGTGCTGTTCTCGGTGCTGGTGCTGGGCAGGTCGTGGCGGAGCTCGGCGGCGGCGCGGAAGGCGGCCAGCTCGCGGGGGATGTCGGGGCCGCCGGGCTGGTACAGCACGGCGGTGGCGCCGGCGTCCTCGAGCCGTCGCAGGATGGCGGCGATCTCGGTGGCGGTGCCGGTCATGGTGCCCCGCCGGATGACGTCGCCGGTGAGGAAGCGGCGGTCGATGGCGTTGGGCTCGATCAAGTGGCCTCGGTAGAGTTCCAGGTGGCGGTGCCGCTCGTCGATCGCGTCGATCGCGGCCTGGTAGCCCGCAGCCTCGGGCATCCCGGCCAGCGGGCCGTGCTGGCCCATGTGCAGGGCGAGGGACGCCCCGGGGCCGGCGGCCTCGATCGCGCGCGGCGAGTCGATCGGCTCGTCGTCCTCGAGCACGGTGCCGTAGTAGGTCAGCTGGCAGGCGCCGTCGAACGGGACGGGGCGGTCGCCGTGGGTGGGGTTGGTGACCACGCCGGCGCCGAGGCGGGTGGCGGTGGCGAAACCCTTGGGGCCGTGGGCGCCCATCCAGATCGGCACCTCCAGCGGGTACCGGATGCCCGAGGCCGGGCTGTGCATCAGGCTGACCACGGTGCCGTCCCACTCGACCTGCTCACCTGCCAGCAGGGCCCGCAGCGCCTGCACGTAGCGCTCCAGGTCCGCCCAGCGCGCGGGCTTGCGGCCCAGATAGGTGGAGCTGGTGAACCCGGCGCCGACGCCGGCGTCGAACCGGCCCGGGGCGACGGTGGCCAGGTGCGCGATCAGCGCCGCGTTCATCGTCAGGTGCCGCAGGTGCGGGGTGAACACCGAGACCCCGAGGCGGATGGCGGTCGTGCGGGCGGCGGCCAGACCCAGGGTGATGCCGGTGTCGGCGTAGGACACCGGCACGTCGTAGACCCAGGCGCGCCGGTAGCCGAGCTCCTCGGCCAGCACGATGTGGTCGGGAGTGTCGAGTGCGGGCGCGAAGACGCAGTTGATCTCCATCGCGGTGCTCCTCACTGAGCAGTGGTGGTGGATGGTGCTGCGGGGTGGGCGGGTGGTGGACGGACGGTGCATCGCCGCGGCGAGTGCGACGGCGACGCCGATCCTCACGACACCGGGGCGGACGCGGCGGCGGCGAAGGACTTGAGATCGAACGCGGGGTCGCCCGCCTGGTCCGGGGACGGCGAGGCCCCCGCGGCGAGCAGCCGCCGGGCGGCGACGTGGTCGGCGGGCCGGTTGATCGACTCGACGGTCGCCAGCGTGCCCTCGCGGTAGCCGAGGACCGCGAACCGCCGGGTGCTCGGGTCGCCCCGGAGCACCTCGGTGTCGACCCCGGTGCCGAGGCCCGCGATCTGGAGCTTCAGGTCGCCCTGGTGGGTCCAGAACCACGGGACGGCGGTGTAGGGCTCGGGATTGCCGGCGATGCGGGCGGCCACGCACCTGGAGTGGTCGGCGGCGGCCTGCACGGACTCCAGACGGGCCCGCCTGCCGCTGACCGGCTCGGGGAACCAGGCGCAGTCGCCGACCGCGGAGATCGCCGGATCGCTGGTGCGCAGGTACTCGTCGACCATCACCCCGTCGCCGATGTCGAGCCCGGCGGCCTCCGCCAGGCGAACCTCGGGGGCGACTCCGACGGCCATCACGACCAGGTCGGCCCCGAACTCCACACCCGTCGTCGTGACAGCCCCGCTCACTCGGCCGCGGTGCCCGAGCACCTCGGTGATCCCGGTGCCGAGGAGCAGCTCTGTGCCCCAGGCGCGGTGGGCGTCGGCCACGAAGGAGCTCGTGGTCGGGGTGACCGCGCGCTCCATGACCCGGCCCGCGACGTCGACGACGACGGGGTGCACGCCGCGCTTGTGCGCCGCGGCGGCCACCTCCAGGCCGATGAAACCGGCCCCGACGGTGAGCACCGTGCGGGCGGTGTCGAGCCGGTCCCGCAGCGCGCGGGCATCGTCGAGGCCGCGCAGGACCAGCACATCGTCCAGGTCGGCGCCGACGATCGGTAGCGTCCGCGGCCGGGTCCCGGTGGCCAGGACGAGGTGGTCATAGTCGAGCCGCTCGCCGCCGGCTAGGCGCACGGTGCGGGCGCCGCGGTCGATCTCCTCGGCGTGCGCGCCGAGTCGCAGCGCGACGTCGTGGTCGGCGTACCAGCTCCCGGTGCGCAGGGCGAGGTGCTGCTCGTCGAGCGGGGCCGCGGCGAGGTAGGCCTTCGACAGCGGGGGTCGCTCGTAGGGGGCGTGCGACTCGCGCCCGACCACGGTCACCGGGCCGGTGAAGCCCTGCTCGCGCAGCGCGGCGGCCACCCCGGCGCCGGCCTGGCCCGCGCCGATCACCACGACCCGATCGGTGGTCACGGTCCCTCGCCGGCGACGTCGACTGTCAGGCCGTCGAGCGCGTCGGTGACCTCGATCTGGCAGCTGAGCCTGCTGCCCGCGGTGCGGGGCGCGGAGGTGCAGTCGAGCATCTCGTCTTCTTCGTCCGACACCGGCGGCAGCGAGCGGTCGGCGAGGTCCTGGTCGGCGACGTAGAAGTGGCAGGTCGCGCACATGGCCTGGCCGCCGCACTCCGCGACGATCCCGGGCACGCCGTGGGCGACCGCGGCCTTCATCACGCTGGCGCCCACGGGGGCGTCGACGCGGTCCTCGGCGCCGTCGAGTCGGCGGAAGGTGATCACGGGCATGGTCAGGTCCTCCAGGATGCGTCGAGGGCGAGCGGTCCGCGGAACACCCAGCCGGCCATCCGCACCGCGCCGGGTTCGGGGAGGGTCAGCTCGGGCAGCCGGCGGAACAGGGTCGGCAGGGCCACCTCGGCGATGGACACGCGGGCCACCCAGGTGCCCAGGCAGAAGTGCGGTCCGCCGCCGAAGGCGAGGTGCGCGCCGGAGCCGCGGCGGGTGTCGAACTCGTCCGGCCGCTCGAACACGCGCTCGTCCCGGTTCGCCGAGGAGATCACCACCCCGATCCGGTCGCCCGCCTCCAGCGTCCGGCCATCCAGGGTCGTGCGCTCGGTGACCTCGCGGGGGTACATGCCGATCGGCGAGACCCAGCGGACGGCCTCCTCGAACACCGTCCGCCACGCGATCTGTCCGGCGACGACGTCGGCGAGCTGGTCGGGGTGGGTCAGCAGCGCGTAAGTGGCGACGCCGATCGCGTCACGCGGCTCGTTCACCCCGCCGCCGATGAAGATCCGGACGTTGGTGCGGATCTCCTCGGGGGTCAGCGGGTCCTCGGCGTGCAGCATCGAGGAGAGCACGCTGCTGTCCGGGTTCTCCCGCACGAACGGCAGGGCCTCGTCGACGGCGGCGTCGACCTCCGCGACCGCGGCCGCGCAGCGGGTCCACACCTCAGGGTCGTCGCCGTAGTTGCCGCACCCGTCGATGAACGCCTGCGACCAGCGCTGAATGTCGGCCGGCGTGGCGGACCGCAGACCCAGGATCGTGCCCAGGTTCGCCCCGGCCAGCGGCCCAGCGAACTCGGCGAACAGGTCCACCGAGCCGCGCTCGAAGAACCCGTCGATCAGGGCGTCCGCGTTGCGCTGGAAGGCGGGCAGCCACTCGTTCTTCACCGCGCGGGGCCGCACCGGCCCCTCCGCCGCGGCGCGCAGCCGCTTGTGCGCCGCACCGTCCTGGCGCAGCAGGGTCCGGCCGATCGCCCGGTTCATCAACGAGTCCTGCTCCACCGAGCTGAACACGCGCTGGTCCCGCTCGACGGCAAGGACGTCCTCGTGGCGGGTGACGAGGTAGCGGCCGGCGGCTGGGACCCAGGCCACCGGGTCCTCGTCGCGCAGACGACGGAACACCGGGTACGGGTCGTCGGCGAGCTCGCTCAGCTGGACATCGGTTGCGACCGACGCTGTCGCCATTGGGAACCACCTCGGTTCGACTACGACGCTGTGTGAGCGCCTGGACCGAGAGTGACACCGGCCGATAGCGTGGAAAAGACAAAGGTTCCGATAGGTTTCATTGGAGATCCCTATGTCCCCGCGGTTCTCGTTGCGCCAGTTGGAGTTCTTCGTCGCCGTCGCCGACGCGGGATCGGTCAGCGCGGGCGCCGAGCGGTGCGGAGCCTCACAGGCAGGCGTCTCGCTCGCGATCAAGGACCTCGAACGCCACCTCGGCGTGCAGCTGTTGGTGCGCCGCCGCGCCAAGGGGGCGGCCCTGACCGAGGCGGGCAACCGGGTGCTCGTCGACGCCCGCAGGCTGCTCGAGGGGGCGACCGAGCTGCAGGACCTGGCCTCGGCTCAGGACAACCGGGTCAGCGGAACCCTGTCGGTGGGCTGCTACGTCACCCTCGCACCGTTCCTCATCCCGCCGGTGCTCGACGACTTCGCCTCCCGCCATCCCGACCTTGACGTCCGAGTCGTCGAGGGGGCGGCGGACGAGGTGCGCGAGGCCGTCCTGGACGGGCGCTGCGAGCTGGGCTTCCTCTACGACAACGACGGAGCCGGGGTGGCCCTGTCCTCGGTGACCGTCCGCACGAGCAGGCCCTACGTCATCCTCGCCGCCGACCACCCCCTCGCCGGCCGCAAGGCGATCAGCCTCGCCGAGATCGCCGGGGAGCCACTGATCATGTTCGACGTGCCCAGCGCCCGGAACGCCGCGCAGATGCTCGCCGAGGCCGGGCTCACCCCCAACCTGCGCCACTTGAGCTCGAACATCGAGGTGGTGCGGTGCCTGGTGGCCCGCGGCGTCGGCTACTCCATCCTCGTGCAGCAGTGGCCCACCGACGTCAGCTTCGAGGGCCGCCCGGTGGTGTCCCTGCCGATCCTCGACCCCACCCGCGAGCGCCGGGCGGTGCTGGCCTGGCCCGAGAAGGCCCGGCTCACCCGACGGGCCAGGGCACTCGTGGAGTTCTGCCGCACCTTGTAGGCCAACTTCATAGGCCGCAGTTATGCCGACCATCGGATTCTTCATGTTTTCCCAGGAGGCAGCCGCTGCCAGGCTCGGCGGCGTCCTGACGCAGCAAGGGAGCTCGCATGGAGATCGGTGTCTACGCGTCCTGCACGGACGAGACCCTGCGACCGGACGAGGTCGCCGTCCTCGTCGAACAGGCGGGGTTCGACGTGCTCCAGTTCGGTGAGCACACGCACATGCCCGTGCTCGACACGGCGCCAGGATCGGGGATGCCGCGCGACTGGGCGCGGCTCTACGACCTGCTGGTCGCGTTGAACACTGCCGCGCTGGCCACGGCTCGGCTGAGGGTGTCCTCGGGGATCATCCAGCTCGGGCACCGCGCGCCGATCGCCACCGCGAAGGCGCTGGCGAGTATCGACCTGCTGTCGGGGGGCCGGGTCGACCTCGTCGTCGGCCACGGGGCCATCCCTGAGCAGATGCGCAACCACGGCATCGACCCCGAGACGCGCTACGACGTCGTCCGCGAGCACATGCTCGCGATGCGGGAGATCTGGCGGGCGGACGAGGCGACGTTCCACGGCAAGTTCGTGGCGTTCGACCGGGTCCAGTCCTGGCCCAAACCGGAGCAGCCCGGTGGTGTCCCGATGTTCTTCGGCGGCAATTCCCCGGGATCCGAGGACCGCGCCCGCGCGTACGGGGACGGCTGGGCCCCGCTGGCCCTCGACGGGACACCCGAGCGCATCCGCGCCTTCACCGCCGGGGGAGCGGGGCAGCCCGTCGTTGCCGTCGGGCTGCCGACGGACCCCGCCGTCGTCGAGGAGTACGCGGACGCCGGCGCCGACCGCATCGTGTTCCGCCTCGCCTCGACCGAGCGCGATGGGATCGAGGCGGCGCTGGAGGAGGTCCGCGCTTGCGTGGCCGCAGTGGTCGGTTGAGCGAGCCCGTCAGCGCCGTGGGGGTGACAGCACGAGAACCACTCCCGCAGTGAGGGCGACGACGAGGATCGCGACCGCCATGGTGAGTGCGCTGACACCGCCCACCGACGCCAGCGGCGGCACGATCGCACCGACCGTGAACTGACACACGCCCACCAGGGCCGCCGCGGTACCCGCCACCGCGCCGTGGTCGGCGAGCGCCAGCGCCGTCCGTTCGGCAACGCCAGCCCGACGCTCGACACCACCACGAACAGCGGCACCAGCACCGCCCACACCGACGTGGTGGCCGTGACCCCGACGACGAGCGCGGCCCCGCCGGCCAGCGACATCAGGACCGCGACCTGCAGCAGCCGCACGGGCCGACCCGACCCACCAGCACGGCACTGCACCGCCCGGCGAGGGCGACCCCCAGCGCGTTGACGGCGAACATGATCCCGAAGGCCTGCGCGCCGAGGCCGTAGCCCTGCTGCAGCACGAAGCTGCCCATGCCGATGTAGACGAACATGCCGCAGAAGACCAGCGAGAGCACCAGCGTGGGGACCACGAACCCGCGGTCCCTCGCCACCGTGACCAGCGCCCGGCCGACGACTGCGAGCCCACCGGCCTGGCGGCGGTCCTCCGGCAGGGTCTCGCCCTGGGTGCGAGCGACCACGAACAGCAGGGCGCCGAACCCGGCGAGGGCCAGGAACACCCCTCGCCAGTCGGTGACGCGCAACAGCTGGCTGCCGAGCAGCGGGGCCACCACCGGCGCCACCCCGCTGACAATCATGAGCTGCGAGAAGGCGCGGGCCGCGGCGGTACCGGAGGCCAGGTCGCGGACCATCGCCCGCGCCACCACGATCCCGGTCGCGCCGCCCGCTCCGGTCAGCAGCCGGAGGATGAGCAGCACCTCGATGGAGGGTGCGACGGCGCACAACGCCGCCGAGACCGTGAACAGCGCGACCCCGACCAACAGGGGGGCGCGCCGTCCGACCCGGTCCGACAACGGACCGACCAGCAGCTGGCCAAGGGCCAGCCCGACCAGACAGGCCGACAGCGACGCCTGGCCGAGTGACTCACTGGTGTCGAGCGCCGCCGTCAGCTGGGGGAGCCCCGGCAGGTAAAGGTCGAGCGAGAGCGGCCCGAAGGTCGACAGCGCACCCAGCGCCAGGACTCGGCGCGCCGGCACCTTCTGCGCCGCGCTCATCCGAGCACGACCACCGAGCGGAGGACGTCGCCGTGGTGCATCTTCTCGAAGGCGGTCTCGATGTCGTCGAGGCCGATCTCCTCGGTCACGAACTTCTCCAGCGGCAGCCGGCCCTGCAGGTGCAGGTCGAGCAGTATCGGGAAGTCGCGGCTGGGCAGGCAGTCCCCGTACCAGCTCAGTCTCCGATCGACTTCTCCGCGAGATCGCCAGCAAGCTCTGGCCTACGTGCACCTCGCACGGGATCTTGCGCTCGAGCTCGAGAAATATGTCGCTCTGCCCGACCTTAAACCTGCCGCGCCTCCCCATTGACAACGAACAGCCGCTTCAGTCTGTCGACATCGAGCAAGCGGCAGCTCAAGTCCGCGACCACTGGAACGTGCCACGCGGCCCGATTAACGATGTCGTGCGACTGCTGGAGATGAACGGGATCGTTGCCGTCCGCTTTCGCGTCAGCATCGAGAAAGTCGACGCGTTCTGCGTCGACTTCCCTGACCGACCCGTCGTCGCTCTTGGCGCCGATAAGGGCCTGCGCGACCGCTCCCGCTTCGATGCAGTCCACGAGCTGGTGAGAGCGGCCTTCCTGGGTAAACGATCTTGTCTCGTGCTCAGTCGCGGAGGGCGTAATCGGTCGTAAGCGGTGACCAATGCGGTGACTGGGGACGGGCGACTCGGGCCTCCCCCGACGATCCTTGTTCATCGCCAACAGCCGCTCCGCATCTCCTCGAGGAGGCGCACGAGGTCCTCGTGACGAATCGGGCGGGGGTTGGCGTAGGGCGCGGACAGGGTCTCCTCGACGACCAGGTCGAGCTGCGACCGCTCGACGCCCAGTTCGGCGAGGCTGAGCGGCGCGCCCAGCCGGGCCGCCAGGTCTCGGAGCCCGTCCGCGGCGTCCGGTCCGTCGAGGGCGCGGCGCACGGCCGCATCGGCGTCTGGGGCGGCCGGGAGGTTGAACGCCGCGACGTACGGGAGGACGACCGCGTGGGTCTCGGCGTGGGGCAGATCGAGCATCCCGCCGAGGACGTGGCAGAGCTTGTGGTGCAGACCCATGGTCGTCGCACCGAGACAGGCGCCGCAGAGCCAGGCCCCCTCCAGGGCGGACGCTCGGGCGGCGTCGTCCGCCTCCGCCGCGGCGAGGGTGGGGAGCGCGGACGCGAGGTCGCGGATGCCGCGTTCCGCCATGGCCGCGACGACCGGAGAGCCGTCGGGTGCGTAGAGGGCCTCCATCGCGTGCGCGATCGCGTTGAGGCCGCTCACGGCGGCCACGGCGGCGGGCACGGTGCTGGTCAGGTCTGGGTCGTAGACGACCGCCGCGGGCAGCACCGCCCGGTCTCGCCCGGTCCGCTTCCGCGCGTTCTCGGTGAGGCCCCACACCGGGGTCATCTCCGAGCCCGCGTAGGTCGTCGGCAGCGCGACGTAGGGCAGGCCGACGCGGAGGGCCACGGCTTTGGCCAACCCGATAGTCGACCCGCCGCCCGCGGCGACGCACCCGTCGGCCGCCACCTCGGTGGCGGTCTTCGCGGCCTCGTCGACCGTGGGCACTGGTACGTGCCTCCGCGCCCGGTCGTGCATCCCGACGGCGCGGTCCCCGAGCACGGCCGCCACGCGTTCGGCGAGCCCGCGCTGTCCGGGCGTGGAGAGCACGAGGACGCGACGCAGACCAATCCGGTCCGTCTCCTCGCCCAGCCGCGCGAGCGAGCCCGGGCCGAACACCACCCGCATGGGCAGAGCCTCGTAGGCGACGACGTTCATGCCGCGGCCCTCGTCAGCCGGATGTCGAAGTGCGCGTGGCGGAACGGCGCCGAGACCCCGTACCGCTCGGCGTAGGCGGGTTCGGTCACCTCGGCGAACTCGGTGACCAGGCTCCCGCGCACCGCGAAGACGGCGTCGCCGTCGATGTAGGGGCTGTCCGCGACGAACATGTGCGTGGTCAGGGGGGTGTGCCCCGGCGCCTCGGCGATCACGTGCACGTGCGCGGGTCGGTAGGGGTGCCGGCGCGTCGCCGTGAGCAGGTCACCGACCGGGCCGTCGGTGGGGATCGGGTAGTGGCTGGGCACGACGGTCCGGAACCAGAACCGGCCCTTGTCGTCGGCGTGGAAGAGCCCGCGACCGTTGCCCGCCGGCTGGCTGTCCGGCTGCTGGACGTCGTAGAAGCCGTTCTCGTCGCACTGCCACACGTCGATCGTGGCCCCGGCCAGGGGCGTCCCGTCGACGTCTCGTACCGATCCGGTGACCACACAGGCCTCGCCCTTCCCGACGAGGTCGATCGACTCGCCGAGCTCGCGGACGGGCGAGTCCACCATGTGGAAGGGCCCCAGGACGGTGGACTCGGTGCCCGTGTCGGCGCCGTTGATCGTCTCGACCAGCATCGACACCCCGAGGACGTCGGAGAGCAGCACGAACTCCTGACGCGTGGCGTCCGACTTCTGCCCGACCGCGGTGAGGAACTCGACGGCCTGCTCCCACTCCCGGTTCGTCGGTCGCAGCTCCCGGACGGCGGCGTGGAGGTGCCGGGTGACCGTCGTGAGGATCTGTCTCAGCCGCGGGTCCGGTGTCTCGTCGATGCTCGCCAGGACGGCGTCGAGCAGGCTGCTCTCACTGTGGTCCATGGTCTCCTGCCCGGTCGGCGAGCGCGCCGGCGAACCAGTCGGCGACCACCGCGCTGCGCTCGGTCGAGTGGTTGTAGATGGTGTGCTCGCCGTCCGCCCACACCCGCAGGATGGCAGCACCGTGGTGCGCGGCGGCGTCGAGGAACGGCTGCTGCTCGTCGAGCCCGACGAGCGGGTCCTCGCCGCCGTGCAGGACGAGCACCGGGCAGTCGATGCGGTCCTCCGGCCGCAGCGCGGTCCGGTCGAAGTTCGCCTGGATCGCCGCCCGGTCGCGGGTGCCGAGCATGGCCTCGGCCTGCTCGACGTAGCTGCGGAAGGTCAGCAGCCGTGGGTGGGCCGGGGCGCCGTTGACACACACCGCGGCGACCCGCGGGTCCGACGCGGCGGTGGTGCCCGCGTACAGACCGCCGTTGCTGTTGCCCCACAGCCCGACGGGCCCGAGCCCCAGTCCGACGGCGTGGTCGACGAAGGCGCGGTACGCCGCGCGGACGTCGACGTCGAGCAGCACGCCGCCGTCGAGGCGCGTCCGGCCCTGGCCCGGACCCTCGGCGAGCAGGGCCGCGATGCCGCGCCGGTTGAGCGCCGCGGCCTGCCCGAGGTATGCCGGGCCCCAGCCGCTCTGCCCGCCGCAGACCACGACGGTGCCCAGGACGGGGCCGAGCGGCCGGAGCAGCCATCCGAACATCGTGCCGCCCGCGAAGGGGAGCTCGACGGCCTGCAGTCGGGGCAGCGAGACGGCGCCGGTCGCGCGCTGCGCGGCGGCGGAGGCCGTCGCCGCCAGCGCGGAGACGGTGTCGGTCAGCCTGCCGTAGAGCGCGCGCTTGCGGGGGCCGTCGGCGTTGAAGGCCATCTGCGCGAACACCAGGCAGGCGATCGCCGCTCTGTAGGCCTCCTCGGCGGTCGCCGTCCGGCCCTCCCGCGCGGCGTCGGCGGCGCGCTCGAGGTGGTGCTCCGCCAGGCCCTCGGCGGCGACGTCCCAGGCGGTGCCCGCCGTGGTCAGCCGACGGAGCTCGAGGACGTCGCCGTAGTCCATGCCGTAGTCGAGCATCCGGGTCGGTGACATCGCCCGCCAGAGGACCTCGGCGGGGGGCAGCTCGGGCCGGGCCTGGACGGTGTCGTCGCGCCAGGCCAGCCGCGCGCGGAGCTGGTCGAGCGCGGCCGGGAGTTCGGCGAGGGCGCCTGCCCAGAACAGGTGGAAGTCGGGCCGGCCGATGAACGCCTCGATCCCGTTGGCGCGCAGGTAGGCCGCGTAGGTGCCGTCGACGTCCTCGATATCCCGGCCGAGTACGGCCGTCGTCACGTCGAGCCGCTCGAGGAACTCCAGCTGCGCGGCGTCGAGTACCGACTTCGGGTCCGCTTCGGTGACCAGGCTGAACCCACGCCCGACGACGTCGTCGAACAGGCCCTTGGCCCCGTCCCTGCTCACCACACCCTGCGGGACGAGCGTGCCGGCCAGCGCGGAGGGCCGCCCATCGGGACCGTGGTGGACCACGCCGGCCCCGATGATCGGGAAGGGCGGGGGCGGCGGTGCGGTGCCGTCCCGGAACGCCTGGTCCCGCGCCGCGGCGGCAACCGGGTCGTGGGTGTTCGCCACCCTGCCCAGCGCGCTGGAGATCTCGGTGATCGCGGTCGCGTGCGGACGGCGCTCGGCCTCGTAGGTGTCCAGCAGCGCGTCGCCAGCGAGACCGCGCAGGACCAGGTCGAGCTTCCAGCCCAGCGTCAGGCCGTCGCGCATCCCGGAGCAGGCGCCCTGACCCATGTACGGCGGAGTGGTGTGGGCCGCGTCGCCGATCAGGAAGACGCGTCCCTCCCGCCACCGCTCGGCGATCCTGCCCTGGAACGTATAGACGATCTGGCGAAGGATCTTGACGTCCTCCGGGCCCAGCCCGTGCGTATCGCGCAGCCAGGTCCAGGCGAATTCGGGACGCTCGAACTCGGCGGCGTCCTCGCCGTGCAGAACGGCCAGCTCGAACCGCTGGCGGCTCTTCCCGATCGGCATGTGCATCGAGCCGCGCACCGGGTCGCAGTACTGGGTGAGGCTGCTGAACCGGTCCGGCAGCGGACGGAGCCGCTCGGTGTCGAGGTTGAGCCAGCGGTCGTCGACACCGTTGTCGCTGCGGTCGATACCCAGGGTGGTGCGGACGAAGCTGTTGGCGCCGTCGGCCCCCACCACGTACTTCGCCCGGACGACGCGCTCCTCGCCGCCGTGCGACCACTGTCCGGTGCGGGACTGGGTCCAGGGCCGGGCGGCGATCTCGACACCGTCGTCCTGCGGTCGGAGGGCGACCACGGACCAGCCCTGCTCGACCGCGACATGGCCGGAGGCCCGCGCGTGGACGTCGATCGCGTCCTCGATGTCCGGCTGGTAGATCGACAGGTGTGCAGGGTGACCGCAGGAGCTCCCGCGCCAGTCCAGCTCGAGCAGCTCTTCGCCGCGGCCGTTGAGGTAGCGGTAGTTCGAGATGGGCTCTGCATCGCGCAGAGCGTGGTCGAGGTCTCCGACTGCCTGGACGATCCGGGCGGTCTCCCCGTCGATGTGGGTGAGGCGGGGCAGCCCGTACAGCGACGGCCACCGCTCGAAGACCACCACCGAGTGGCCGACCTTGCCGAGGGCGGAAGCCAGGACGAGCCCGGAGGGGCCGTACCCGACGATGGCGACGTCGTAGTCGTGGTTCACGATCAGGTCTCCTGTCGACGCGGAGCGGCGGCGCTCCTGCGGATCGCCGTGAGGTTAGGCGCGGTCGCGCGCCGGTTCGATCCGCTTCGCGCCAGGCCGATCCGTCCCGCGCCGCGCATTCAGACCGTCGCCACGCCGCTGACCGGCGACCCCACAGCGCCGGGGAGCCGCAGCGGGGGAGCGGTGAGCAGGAAGCGGGAGCGGCTGTGCTCACGGAGCCAGGCCGCGAGGTCCGCCAGGTACCACATCTCGCCGAGTGGGATGCCCTGCTTGAACAGGCAGTGGGTGTGCAGCGGGAGGACCGAGTCGGCCCCGGGCGCGGGGTCGAGGCTGAACGGCTCCACGGCGAGGTTGTCGGCTACGATCGCCGACAACCCGCTGTCCGTGATCCACTCCAGCAGTCGGCCGTCCTGGCTGTCGAGGACCGCGCACTGCTCCAGGGCCTCGTGGGTGAGATCGTCACCGAGTTCGAGCATGATCGCGGTGAGTCCGGTGTGGAGGCAGAAGACGTCTCCGGGCTCGACGGTGACGGCCTGCGCGGCCATGATCTCGGTCAGTTGGTCGTAGCCGACGGCGACGCGGTCGTGGCCCAGCGCCCGTTCCAGGTCGACCAGCACGCCGCGTCCCTGCACCCCGGTCTGGGCCATGGTCTCGATCCCGAGCGCGTCGGCATGCGGGGTGACCGAACCTGCTGGATCGCCGATCACGTCGACGTCGGCCCGGTAGCCGTTGTAGTAGCAGATGGCGGGCTCGCCGGTGTCGTCGAGATCGAACAGGGCGCCGTGGTGGGCGAAGGAGTCCCACTGCGTCGAGTACTGCAGGTGGATCACCGCGAGATCGTCGCTGACCACGTCGGGCACCGAGGGCAGGAAGCGGTGGTTGTGGCCGAGCGGGGTGCTGGCCAGCTCGGGCGGCTTCCGCGGGCCCGCGATGTACTCGCCCTTCGGGAAGTCGAGCGGGAGGCTGAGCGGGAAGGCGATGCCCTCTCGGACTTCTCGGACGGCAGCGAGCCTGCATTCGGCGGTGATCAGGTTCAACCGGCCGAGCTGGTCGTCCACGCCGAACTCGCCCCAGTTCGAACCCTCGGGGCGGCGTGCCCATCGCGTCATCGATGTCCTCCTGTCGATCGTGGCGGGAGCAGCGTGCGACGACCGGTATCTCTTGTAAAGAAGGCACCGCTGAGATATGTAGGTACCCCATGGATACCGAGCCGGTGTACTCCGCAGGCTGTCCGTCGCGGACCGTCGTCGACGTGCTCGCCAACAAGTGGGTGCTCTACGTGCTGGACCTCCTCGGCCAGGCCGAGCGACCCCTGCGGTTCACCGAGGTGCGTCGGGCCGTCGAAGGTGTGACTCAGAAGTCGTTGACCAAGACACTGCGCACGCTTGAGCGGGACGGGCTGGTCGACCGACGCGTGCACGCGACCGTCCCGCCGCGTGTCGAGTACCGGCTGACCGGGCTCGGCCGGGAGATCGGCCCGCTACTCGGGGCGATCGACGACTGGGCCAAGCGGAACGCCGACACCGTCGTCGCCGCGCGCGCGTCCTTCGACGCGGCCGCGCCTACCGAGGCCGTCCCTGCGACCGAGTGGACCTCGCGAGTCTGACTACGGCCCGACCGTAGAATGTGGGGATGCCGATGCCAAGGCCGGGCCTCAAGGACGTCGCCCGGCGCGCGGGTGTGGGCATCTCGTCCGTCTCCCGGGTGCTGTCCGGTCATCCGGACGTGAGCGCCGGAATGCGGGACCGGGTCATGGCGGCGGTGACCGAAATCGGCTACCGGCCGGACATCTTCGCTCGCGGGCTGCGTGGCGGGCCGACCATGTCGGTCGGGCTCGTGATCGGCGACATCTCGAACCCGCTGCTGTCGGAGATCAGCCTCGGTGCGGAGGGCGCGCTGCGCCGCGCGGGCTACTCCCTGCTGTTCGTCAACTCGATGAACGATCCCGCGCTCGAGGCGCAGAACATCCTGCTGTTCCGCGACCGCCACGTCGACGGGTTGTTGTTGTCGCTCAGCGCCGAGGACGACGCCGACGTGCTGGCCGCCCTGCAGACGATCGAGGCACCCCTGGTGCTGATCGACCGCGAGCTCGACGACCCGGGCGACCTGCTGCGGCCGAGCGCGGTGCTGTGCGACCACCGGGGCGGCATGCGCGCCGCCATCTCCCACCTGCTCGACCTCGGGCACCGCCGGATCGGGTGCATCCTCGGCGGACACGCGCGGTTCGCGCGCATGAGGCGCCGGGGGGTGGAGGAGGCGTACGCCGAGCGCGGCCTCCCCGCCGGCTACTCGATCGTCCAGGGTCCGCTCGACGCGGACCACGGGCAGGCCGCGACCTCCCGGCTGCTGGACATGCGGGAGCGGCCGACGGCGCTGGTCGCCGGGGGGAACCAACTACTCAAGGGCTGCCTGCGCGAGCTGAGGCTGCGGGGGGTGTCGATCGGGACGGACCTGTCGCTGGTGAGCTGCGACGAGACCGACCTGACCGAGATGCTCGATCCGTCGATCGCAGTCGTGCGGCGCGACACCCATGAGTTGGGCCGCGCGGCCGCCGAGCTGCTGCTGCGCCGCATCCAGGATCCCGACGAGGGCCCGGTGACCTCCGTGCTGCCCACCGTGTTCGTGCCGCGGCCGAGCTGCGGTCCGGTGCGGGAGGCCGCCGGTACCTGACCGGACGGCCTCCCCGCGGCCGGGTGCCGGTGCGGTCAGGCGGCGTCGACCCGGTGGAAGCGGATGTACTCCTCGTCGAGCTCCCAGCCCAGGCCAGGACGGTTCGGCAGCGTGATGTGCCCGTCGACGAGCGGCGGGCGGTTGGCGATGAGGTTCCACCACACCGGGTCCCGCTGCGGGTCGAAGCACTCCGAGTAGAGCCCGTGCGGGATCGAGGCGAGCAGGTGGCTCGACAGCTGGGGCTCCTCGTGGTGGCCCATCTTCACGTCGAACGTGGTGGCCATCGCGGCGACCCGGCGCCACTCAGTGGGCCCGCCCGTCCAGGAGGCGTCGAAGTTGCAGACGTCGATGGCGCCCTCGACCATCAGGTCGCGGGCGCCGCCCGCGGAGAACTCGCTCTGACCGGCGCAGACGCGCACCTCGGTGGCGTACCGGACGTCCCGCATGGCGCGGCGGTCGTTGTGCCAGCGGCACGGCTCCTCCATCCAGAGCAGGTCGAGATCGGCGACCCGGCGGCAGAAGGTGACCGCCTCCTCGACCGTCCAGCCCTGATTGGCGTCCGCGGCCAGCACGAAGTCGGGGCCGGCGGCCTCGCGGGCCCGCCGGAACCGCTCCGCGTCGGCGACCGGGTCGGCGCCACCGACCTTGAACTTCATCCCGGCGAGTCCGCGGTCCTTCAGCACGGCGATCTCGTCCTCGATGCTGAGCGGGCTGTCGTAGTACCCGCCGATCGAGATCATCGGGATGGAGTTCCGGAAGCCGCCCCAGAGGCGCCACAACGGCTGGCCCAGGAACTTGCCCACCGCGTCCCAGATGGCGGCGTCGACGGACGCGCAGGCGACAAGCCCCAGTCGCCGGTCGCGCAGGATGTCGAACGTGGCAGGCCTGGCCAACGACCAGCAACGTTCGACCGCCATCGCGTCCTCGCCGATGAGTCGTGGCTCGATCTCCCGGTGGATGATCGCGTCGATCTCTAGGAGGGCGGCGTCCTCGTCGCCGGCGTACGCCTCGCCGATCACACCCTCCTCGGTGTGGACCCGCGTGACGATGGTCGAGCGGTGGCTCATCTGGTAGTAGCTGCCGCGGAACACGCGCTCGAGAGGGACCCGGACGGGCACGGTCTCGATCGCGCGGATGGTCAGGCCAGTCAGGCTCGGGGCGTGGTCGGTGACCGGCGATAGGTCGAGAGTCATGAAGATCAGGCTCCTCTGTTCTGGAAACGTTGCCAGGTTAGCAGGCGGGTGGTGACCGCTTCCAGACCTTGGCTGTGGCGCTCTGGACGAGGTCTATATCCAGTCTGAAGTGCGGTAATGTGCGACGAAACAGAAGGTCTAGGCGCCGCCACAGCGGACTGGTAAGGTTCCCAGTCGTCGCAGGACGTAATGCCGCGACGCTCCCCTCGGGAGCTCTTGTGATTCCCACGACGGAGGTCGAGTCATGACGACGATCGATGCTGATTTGCGTCGCAAGAACCGGAAGGCCGTGGAGACCTTCATCGACACGAACAAGCGTGACCGGTACCTGGACCAGTGGGCTGAGGACGGCGTGAAGGAACTGCCGTTCGCGGTCCTCGAGGAGACCCGATGGGCCGGGATCGCCGAGGTCCGCCGCAACAGCGAGGAGAACGCCGTCCGGCGCGCCGGCGGCGATGCCTCCCGCCTCGACCTGCGCATCTTCGAGTCCGCCGACCCGAACGTCTTCTGGATCACCAACCGGTGCTCCGAGGAGAAGACCTTCAATGGCGCCCCGTACCCGCAGCGCTACGTTCACCAGCTCGTCCTGCGGGACGGCAAGGTGGTCGTCTACCGGGAGTTCTTCAGCTCCCTGGTGCTCGAGCGCGCGCTGCTCCGCCAGGCACCGCCCGCGCTGCACGGCTGGACGCCGGTGCCCTACGACCCGCCGCAGGAGTTCGACGAGGCCACGGCCGCCGCGTCTGCCGAGAGCGCGCGCGTCGTCGAGGCCTGGCTCACCGCCGATCTCGCCGACCCCAAGTCTCGTGACGAGCTGTGGGCCGACGACGCGGTCTTCGAGTTCCCCTTCGCCCCGCCGAACCAGGCGAAGGCGGCGTGGCAGGGTCGCGACGAACTCCAGACGCGTGCCGAGTGGGTGGCCGAGCACTTCGTGGGTGCGGCCCACGTCGACGTCGAGCTGTTCCCCTCGGTGGACCCGGGCCTGGTGTGGGCTCGCAGCCGGATGGCCGACTCGGCGACCGCCTTCGGCCGGCCCTACCCGCAGACCTACCTGTTCGCGTTCGCCGTGCGCGACGGCCGAATCCAGCTGGCGCAGGTCTACAGCGACCCACTGCTGTTCGCGACCGTCGTCCCCCTCGCGGGCTGAGCCCAGCCGAGTCGGACGGACGTCACCAGAGAGTGAGCGCAACGGTGCAGGAGTACGAGCTCGCGATCGGCGGGACCTGGCGTCCCGCCGCCTCCGGAGCCACCTACGAGACGGTCAACCCCTACACCGGTCAGGCCTGGGCCCGGGTGCCCGACGCCGGCGCGGCGGACGTCGACACCGCTGTCCGGGCCGCCCGAGCGGCTCTCGACGGCGAGTGGGGCGCCACGACCGGTTTCGGCCGCGCCGCGCTGATGCGCCGGCTGGCCGACATCGTCGAGCGGGACGCCGAGAAGCTGGCGGTCGTCGAGACCACGGACAACGGCAAGCTCCTGCGGGAGACCAGGCAGCAGACCGCCGGACTGGCGGCCTGGCTCCGCTACTTCGCGGGTCTGGCCGACAAGCTGCACGGGGAGACGATCCCGTCGGCCAACCCCGACTACTTCGTCTACACCCGGGAGGAGCCCGCGGGTGTCGTCGCGGCGATCGTGCCCTGGAACTCTCCGCTCGCCCTGCTCCACTGGAAGCTCGCGCCCGCTCTGGCCGCGGGGTGCGCGCTCGTGGTCAAACCGTCGGAGTCCACACCGGCCTCTGCACTGGAGTATGCGCGGCTGTTCGAGGAGGCGGGGTTCCCGCCCGGCGTGCTCAACGTGGTGACCGGGCAGAGCGCCGAGCTCGGCAAGGCCCTGGTCGACCACCCGGGCGTCGACAAGATCGCCTTCACCGGGTCGCCCGCGGTCGGGGCCGCCATCGCGGCCGGCGCGGGGGCTCGGCTCACCCCGGTCCTGCTCGAGCTGGGCGGCAAGTCCGCCCAGGTCGTCCTGCCCGACGCCGATCTCGAAGCTGCGGCGAACGGCGTCATCGCCGGGATCTTCGCCGCCGACGGGCAGACCTGCATCGCCGGGTCCCGGCTCGTCGTCCACCGCGACGTCCGCGACCAGCTGCTCGGGCGGATCGCAGACCGGGCCAAGACCATCCGGCTTGGCGACCCGCTGCTTCCCGACACCGAGATGGGCCCGCTGGCCAACCGGCGTCAGCTCGACATCGTGCTGGGCTTCGTCGAGCGCGCCATCGCGGCCGGCGCCTCCGTGGTGTCCGGCGGGCGCCGCGACCCGGACCTGGGCGGGCTCTTCGTGGAGCCGACCATTCTCGCCGACGTGGCGCGTGACGCCGAGATCGCGCAGAAGGAGGTCTTCGGCCCGGTCCTGACCGTGCTCGACGTCGGGAGCGAGGACGAGGCCGTCGCCGTCGCCAACAGCACGGAGTTCAGCCTCGGAGCCGGGCTGTGGACCTCCGACGTCGGACGCGCGCACCGCGTCGCCGCCCGGCTGCAGGCCGGGACGGTGTGGGTCAACAGCTATCGCGCGGTCGCGCCCAACGTGCCCTTCGGGGGCAGTGGGGCCAGCGGGTGGGGCCGCGAGAACGGCCGACACGCGGTCGACGAGTTCCTCCACACCAAGGCGGTATGGATCGACACCGCGGGCCGGACCCGCGACCCGTTCGTCCTCGGCTGACCCCGAGATCCCTCTCGCACGAATGATCAAAGGAGATCGTGCAGACATGACATCGTCCATCGACCCGCCCGCGGACCCGCCCCAGGAGGCGGTCGAGGTCACGCCCCGCCGCTCCGCCCGCGCCATCGTCGCGGGCAGCGCGGGCACCTTCATCGAGTGGTACGACTATGGTCTCTACGCCTACGTGGCGGGGACGGTCTTCGCCCCGTTCTTCTTCCCGCCCGACGCCGGCAACGCCGCGACGATCGGCGCCTTCGGCGCCTTCGCCGCAGGGTTCATCGCCCGCCCGATCGGCGGCATCATCCTCGGTGCGCTGAGCGACCGCTGGGGCCGACGCCCGATCCTGCTCGCCTCGATCATCCTGGTCGGCGTGGCCACCGCGGCGATCGGAATCCTGCCGCCCTACGCGACCGTCGGCGTCTGGGCGCCCATCCTGCTGGTGCTCTGCCGGGTCGCGCAGGGATTCGGCACGGGCGCCGAGCTCGGCACGGCGATGGTCTACGTCAACGAATCCGCCCAACAGCGCACCAAGGGCTACCAAAGCTCGTTCCTCTACAACGCGACCATGGCGGGGTCGATCTTCTCCCTGCTCTTCTTCGCGGTGATCAACCTTGCCGTCGGACAGGCGGCATTCGTGTCCTGGGGCTGGCGCATCCCCTTCCTGTTCGCCGGTGTGCTCACCGTCATCGCGCTCTGGCTGCGCCGCAACATGGAGGAGTCGGCGGAATACCAGCAGGCCAAGGAGCAGGGGCGGATCGTCCAGCGGTCCAACCCGCTCCTGGCGATCAAGACGGCGTTCACGGCCAGCCCCCGCAACTATGTGGCGGCCTTCTTCATGCCGACCGCCAGCAACGTGATCGGCTACGTCGCAAACGCCTTCGGGATCAGCTACATGGCCAACCAACTCAAGCTCAGCTTCCTCCAAACGGCCCTAGCCCTGCTGGTCATGTATGTCGCCGGTGTGCTCGCGCTGCCGCTGTGGGGCAAGGCGTGCGACCGCTGGAGCGCGAAGACCGTGCTCAACGTCGGTGCGATCGCCGGCATCGTGCTCGCCTTCCCGTACTTCGCGCTGCTCACCACGCGCAACATGGTGTTCGTGATCATCGCCGGCGCCGTCCTGTGGGCGGTCTGCTGGTCGCCGAGCGTCGTGGCGCAGCTGGTGATCGGCCCGGTCCTGTTCCGCACCGAGTCGCGGGCGGCAGGCTTCACCTCGTCCCGGGAGCTCCAGCAGGCGCTCATCGCGGGCCCCACCCCGCTGCTGGCCACCGCGCTGATCATCCAGCTGGACGGGGCACCCTGGCTGGTCGCCGCGCTGATCGTCGTCGCACAGGTCGTCACGATGGCGTCGATCCGGTTCGCCAGGCCCCAGCTCACCCCGGCCGAGCTCGCGGCGGTGCCCGCCCATCGGGGTCTGGAAACCATCGAACAGAGATCCGCCGTCGTCACACCCCCGGCCGCGACGGCCTGAGAGCCGGCTCCCGTGACGACCGCGCACGTCCTGGAACGCTTCTCGGTACTGCGCGCCTCCGACGTCGACGCCTTCCGGGCGTCGGTGTCGAAGGTCCTCACTCCGCACCGGCTGACCCCGCGCCGAGCGCAGGGCGCCGTGACCACGGATGTCGCGGTCGTCCCGTTAGGGTCGGTGTCGCTGGTCTACGGGCAGCACCGCGGCGCCGAGCTCGACGTCGCGCTCACCGAGCAGGTCGACTACTACGACGTCAACCTCTCCTGGGGCGGGCGCAACCGGATCAGCGTCGGCGACGAGGAGATCGTGGTCGACGAGCGAACCGCGGGCATCCTCTCGCCGTCAATGCCGGTCACGATGCGGCTCAGCGCGGAGTACCGCCAACTCCACGTCCGGATCGAGCGACCCGCGCTGGAACGCCGCCTCGAAGAGCTGCTCGGCCGGCCGGTCACCACGCCTTTGGTGTTCCGGCCGGTCATGGACCTGCGCACACCGGCAGCCGCGTCCTGGGCGCGCGCAGTGGCGCTGCTGGTCGACGACCTGGGTTCCAAGAACGGAATGGCGGGCTGGACGCTCGGGGAGAACCCCTGGTCGGCGTTCCTCGTGCACGGCCTGCTCCTCGCCCAACCGCACACCTACACCGACCAGCTGACCGACCGCCGGGTCGGGGCACACCGGCCCGCCCCGGTCAAACGGGCGATGGAGCTCGTCGACGCCGACCCGGGCAGCGACCTGTCGCTCGAGCGGCTCGCCCGACATGCCGAGGTGAGCCCCCGGTCGCTGCAACGCCACTTCCACGACCACGTCGGGATCTCCCCGCGGGAGTACGTCCAGCGGACGCGGCTCGCGCGGGCCCGCGAGGACCTCAACGCCGCGTCGCCCGGCACGGGCCCGACCGTCGCGGAGGTCGCCTTCCGCTGGGGGTTCAGCCACGTCCCCCGGTTTGCGGCCGCGTACCGGCGTCGCTTCGGAGAGTCACCCTCGGCGACCCTGCGGGCGCGCTGAGCCCACCCCACTTCACACGGAGGAACGATGAGCATGGACACGATGTCCACGGTGACGGTGACGGTGCCGCTGCGCTACGCCGACCCCGACCAGCCAGCCGGGATCTTCTACGCAGGACAGCACGCGGCCTCGTCGGCGAGCTTCCGCACCGTCGACACCACGATCACCAACGCCCGACCGATCGCCTCGGAGTTCAGCCTCGACGTGCACGGGTTCGCGCTGGTCAAGCACCAGACCGCGGTACGGGACTTCGCCGACGAGGACGAGGTGAAGCGGGTCTACACCGCCGAGCTGGAGGAGCTGGTCAAGGGAGCGACGGGCGCGGTCAAGGTCGTCGTCTTCCACACCATGGCCCGCTTCGAGGACGGCGAGAAGCGCGGCGAGCGCCAGCCCGCGCGCGCCGCCCACGCCGACTACGATGGTCCGAGCTTCGAGGTCTGGATCCGCCGGGCGATGGGCGCCGAGGCCGACGAGTGGCTGGCCGGGCGCTGGTCGGAGATCAACGTCTGGCGCGGCATCCGGCCCGTCGAGCGGGTCCCCCTCGCGGTCACCGACGCCCGCACGGTCGGCCTGGACGAGTACATGTCCGTCCCGATCCACGAGCGGCCCGACGAGCCGCAGCCGTTCGTCGGCCTGAACCTGATGCACGACCCGAAGCAGCGCTGGTACTACTTCCCGGACATGCAACCCGACGAGGCCCTGCTCTTCCGGCTCTGGGACACCGATCCCGCCGTCCCGTTCCCGGTGGCGCACAGCGCAATCGACGACCCGACCTCACGACCGGACGCTGCGCCTCGCGCTAGCGTCGAGGCACGCACGGTGGCGTTCTTCGGCTGATGCCGAGGCCCCCCGGTGAATCGGGCGTGATCGATGAGGCTCGCCAGGTCGGTTCTTCGGCGGTTCCCCGGCAGCTGGGCTTGGGTCTGTCCTCATGCGGCGAGGCAGCGGGTTGCAGTAAAGCGTTCTGGCCCTCCGTGTCAGACCAGGTGAGGCTCGAGAGGATCATGAGATCGCCGTCGATTGTCGATGAACACCGCGGATCAACGAAGACCAAAGCGGCGACCGCGCCAAGTCGTCGCCTACCGGACCGAGCGGTTCGAGGACGTGGCAGCTCCGGTCGAGCTCGTCTACGACCTCATCGGTGCCGAGACGGCGGAGCGGTCGTTCGGCGTACGCGCTCCGTCCAGCATGCCCATCTGCCTCCCGACGATCAAGGCGGACGCCGCGCTCCAGACGGCGGAGCAGCACTGCGTTCGCGTCGTCGGAGCCCACGTTCGTACGGAAGATCATGGGCACTGGGGTGCCCCGGCGGGTCTGGGCCTCTCGACAGCGGCCACAAGGCGGTACCGGATGGCACAGACAGACCTGATGCCCTCTGCGGCCCGCTACGAGGGTCGGCGATCACGCCGCTGCTCACTGGCACGGTCGACGGACCGCCTGTGCGCCGCGACCGGCTGATCGGGACTGCTTATTGCCGCCGCGATGTAGATCGTCGTGCCAAGAACGAAGCTGCTCTGCTTGGACGAGAGGAAGGCGACCACGTAACCACCTCCTCTGCCGTACCCATGCGGCCGGAAGGGACCTGCGCGGCGACCCCGGCTTTCACGGTCTCGGCGTCCTCGGCGCCGACCATCGCGGGTATGGCACGGGGGTCGATCGTGCCGGGTGAGATCGCGTTGGCCCGGATGCCTCGCCCCTTGAGCTCGTTGGCCCAGGTCCGCGCGTAGGAGCGCAGGGCCGCCTTGCTCGCGGCACAGGTGCCGAACGCCTCGACCCCGTCGTCCGCGCAGACCGAGGAGTTGAGGATGACCGACGCCCCGTCGTCGAGCACCGGGACCGCCATCTGCAGGGTGAACACGGTGCCTCGCACGTTGACGCCGAAGATCCGCTCGTAGTGTTGCTCGGTGATCTTCGCCGGGCTGGTGTCCTTCCTCGCCTCGCCGGACGCCGCGCGGATCACGGTGCAGTCGATCGTCTGCGACGGGGCGGGTTGCTCCGCTGAGCGCGCCTTGCGTCGGAATCTCGACACGTAGGGGTTCTCCCACGAGCATCAGTGTCGCGGTCAGCCGCCGTGCCGAAACTGGGCAGCTCGTCCCGGGTCGGAACTCGTGGGCGGCGGTTTCTCGGATCGGGCCGGTAGGACCGGACTGCCAGCCGTGATCAGCTGACTCCTTCTCTTCGCTTCAGGGCGAACAAACGCTCACTATGATCTTTTGAACGCGAAGCAGGTCAGAGCGACAACGCCCTGACCTGCTGCTTCTGTGCGCCGCGAGGGAATCGAACCCCCAACCCGCTGATTAAGAGTCAGCTGCTCTGCCGATTGAGCTAGCGGCGCATGTGTTCAGTTGTCCTGCCGGGTACTGCGGTGTCCCTTGCGCGACAGGCGAAACGCTATCAGAGGCGTTCTCCGGGCCGTGCGAGGGGGTCCGCGACCCCGGGTGAGTGACGGGACTTGAACCCGCGACTTCCTGGACCACAACCAGGTGCTCTACCAGCTGAGCTACACCCACCATCGAACCTCCGGGCTGCCCCGGCGTTCTGACGTGAACTCTACAAGGTCGCGGCAAGCGGCTTCACCGCGGGGGTGCCAGCGCGGCCGCGGCGGCCCTGGCCTCGTCGGACGTCGGGCCCGGGGGCTGCACGAACAGCGTCCGGCGGTAGTACTCGAGCTCGCGGATCGACTCCTTGATGTCCGCGAGCGCGCGGTGGGCGAGGCCCTTCTCCGGCTTGGCGTAGAAGACCCGCGGGAACCAGCGGCGCGCCAGCTCCTTGACCGAGCTGACGTCGATCATCCGGTAGTGCAGGTGGGCGTCGAGCTCCGGCATGTCCCGGGCGAGGTAGCCGCGGTCGGTGGCGATGGAGTTGCCGGCCAGCGGCGCCGTGCCGGGGTCGGGCACGTGCTCACGGATGTAGGCGAGCACGGCCTCCTCGGCCTCCCGCACCGTGATCGTCGACGCCCGGACCTCCTCGGTCAGCCCGGACCGCGCGTGCATCTCGCGGACGACCTCGGGCATCCCGGCCAACGCGTCGTCGTCGGCGTGGATCACGAGGTCCACGCCCTCGCCGAGCACGTTCAGGTCCCCGTCCGTGACCAGCACGGCGATCTCGATGAGCGCGTCGCGGCGCAGGTCGAGACCGGTCATCTCACAGTCGATCCACACCAGCCGGTCGTTCATGGCCCGCAGCGTATGCGCTGGCCCGTCGGTTGTCGTAGCGCTGGTCTAGGCTCCGGCGACGTGGGGGAGAACACGCAGAGCGCAGCCCAGGAGATCGCCGCCGGCTACGCCACCGAGGGTGCCGCCCTCGAGCTGGGCACGGTCGTGGTCGACGGGCAGGTGGACCCGTCGACGCGCGTCCGGATCCCGTTCGCCACGCTCAACCGGCACGGGCTGGTCGCGGGCGCCACGGGCACCGGCAAGACCAAGACCCTGCAGGGGCTGGCCGAGCAGCTCTCCGCCGCCGGGGTCCCCGTCCTGCTGGCGGACGTGAAGGGCGACCTCTCCGGGCTCGCGCGCCCGGGGGAGGACGGGCCGAAGATCCAGTCCCGGGCGAAGGACACCGGGGACGACTGGGTGGGCACCGGGTTCCCCGTCGAGTTCCTGTCCCTGGGCGGGAAGTCCTCCGCGATCCCGATCCGGGCCACGATCACCCAGTTCGGGCCGATCCTGCTGTCGAAGGTCCTGGATCTGAACGACACCCAGGAGTCCACGCTCGGGCTGATCTTCCACTGGGCCGACCAGCGGAACCTCCCGCTGCTCGACATCAAGGACCTCCGCGCGGTCATCCAGCACCTCACGAGCGACGAGGGCAAGGCCGATCTCAAGGGGATCGGCGGCGTCTCGGCCGCCACGGCCGGCGTCATCCTCCGGGCGCTGGTGAACCTCGAGGCCCAGGGCGGCGAGGACTTCTTCGGCGAGCCCGAGTTCGAGCCGGCCGACCTGCTCCGCCAGGTCGACGGGAAGGGCGTCGTCACGCTGGTCGAGCTCGCCGAGCAGGCGGCGAACCCGAAGCTCTTCTCCACGTTCCTGATGTGGCTGCTCGCCGAGCTCTACGAGGACCTGCCCGAGGCGGGCGACCTCGACAAGCCCAAGCTCGTGTTCTTCTTCGACGAGGCGCACCTGCTCTTCACCGACGCCTCGAAGGCCTTCCTCGAGCGCATCGAGCAGACCGTGAAGCTGATCCGGTCGAAGGGCGTCGGCGTGTTCTTCTGCACGCAGCTGCCCACGGACGTGCCCAACGCCGTGCTCTCCCAGCTCGGCGCGCGCGTCCAGCACGCCCTGCGCGCCTTCACCCCGGAGGACCAGAAGGCGCTGGCCAGGACGGTCAAGACCTACCCCACGTCGAAGGTCTACGACCTCGAGGAGGCACTGACCACGCTGGGCACCGGCGAGGCGGTCGTCACGGTGCTGTCGGAGCGGGGTGCACCCACGCCGGTGGCCTGGTCGCGGATGCGGGCCCCGCGGTCGTTGATGGCCGCGATCGGCGAGCAGGCCGTGACGGAGGCGGCCGAGGCCTCGCCGCTCTACGCCAAGTACGGCGAGACGATCGACCGTGAGTCGGCCTACGAGAAGCTCACGGCGAAGATCGCCGAGGCTGCCCCGCCGACGGCGCCGGCGCCGGAGGCCGCCCCCGAGCCGGAGCGGCGCCGTGAGGAGCGGGAGGAGCCGGGGATGGTCACGCAGATCCTCAACTCGCCTGCGGCCAAGTCGTTCATGCGGTCGATGGCCACCCAGCTGGGCCGGGAGATCACGCGCGGGCTCTTCGGTACGCGTCGGCGCTAGAAGCGATTGACTTTCGATAGATACCGCTCGATACTCGGTTCATGAGTGCCGAGCATCGAGCGGTCGCGCCGCTCCGGGTGTTCCTCGTCGTGTTGTTCGGGGTGCTGGTCGTGTTCCAGACCCTGTCGCTGCCGGGCCAGTTCGCCCACATGGCGAAGGAGTCTCCGCAGGACGCGTACCTCCGCTGGCCGCTGACCGCCCTGGCGGTGTTCTGGGTGCTGTGCGTCCAGGTCGTGATCGTCGCGACCTGGATGCTGCTCGCCCGGGTGAAGAAGGACCGGATCTTCAGCCCGGCCTCGCTGAGGTGGGTCGACGCGATCGTGTGGGCGATCGCCGCGGCGTGGGTGGTGCTGGTGGGGGTGTTCCTCTACGTCGGGTTCCGGGCGGACGACCCGGGCGTGCCGATGGTGCTGTTCCTCATGGTCGTCGGCGTCGCCGTGCTGGGGCTGCTGATGGTGGTGATGCGGGCCCTGCTGCGGCAGGCCACGGCCCTGCGCGCCGACATGGAGGCGGTCATCTGATGCCGATCGTCGTGCGGATCGACGTCGAGCTGGCCCGGCGCAAGATGAGCGTCGGGGAGTTCGCCGAGAAGGTCGGACTCACGCCGGCCAACGTCGCGGTCCTGAAGAACGGGCGGGCCAAGGCGGTGCGGTTCAGCACCCTGGACGCGATGTGCCGGGTGCTCGACTGCCAGCCCGGAGACCTGCTGGAGTGGGTGCCGGCGGAGGAGACGGCGGAGGCCGCCGACAGGTCCTGAGGCTCGTCCGTCGCGAGGTCCACGCCGAGGCGCCCCTGACCGTCCCGAGGAGACCGGGGCCGCGCTACGGCCGGATCCGGGGGAGCAGCCCCGGCGTGGTGGCCTCCGCCAGCGAGACGGCATCGGCGGCGTCCACGTCGAGGATGAGGTAGCCGCCCTCACCCGCGGCCGTCACGGCCTGCACGGTCACCAGGCCGGCGCGGCGCTGGAAGGGGCTCTGCCGGACCGTCCAGCCGATCACGCCGGAACGCTGCAACGCGACCGTCCGGCGGGACAGCCCGCCGAGCCGGCTGACCAGGTACTGCGCGGTGAGCGCATGGCCGAGTGCCCGGTACCGGTCGGCGGCCAGCAACGCCGCGAGCGGCACGAGCACCACCGTGCCGGGCCAGATCCAGCCCAGCCCCGGCCACACCCGTCCGACGATGACCGCCGCCGCGACGAGCACCAGCACCGGCACGAGGGCGCGGGTGTACCGGCGCCGCCGCGCGGCCGCCGGGTGCGGGACCAGCGGTGTGAGGGTCGGGTCGAGCTCGGTCCCGGTCCTGCGCAGCGCCGCGCCGGCGACCCGGTGCGCCTCGGCCCGGGGCGCGGGCGGCTGCAGGACCCCGCCCTGCGCCTCGCGCCCGAGCCCCGTGGACAGGGCGCGCGTCTGGGCCCCGCCGCCGGCACGCAGCAGCAACGGCTCGTGCACGCCCACGCCGCGCAGCCGCTCCTCCGCGACCGACAGCGACCGGGTGGTCAGCAGCCCGCGCCGCACGCGCAACGTGCCGTCGGCCTCGCGGGTCAGCCGGTAGCCCCACCAGCGCTCGGTGAACAGCACCACCGACCCGACGACGGCGATCACCAGCAACGCCAGCCCCACCAGCCCGACGGCCAGCCAGAGCGGGGCCGCCGCGAGCCGCTCGGCCGCGGCGTCGACGCCGTCGACCTCCGTGGGGCTGACGCCCAGCTCGTTGAGCACGTTGAACGCGGCCGCCGCGATCGCGCCGACGCCGGCCAGCGAGGAGAAGGTGAGCGGGGCGAACCGCAGCCAGGACCAGTGCAGCCGGGCCAGCACCTCGGCGTCGGGCTCGGTCTCGGCCGACTGCTCGACGGGCCGGGGCTCGGCCGGCCGCCGGTCCAGCAGCTCCCGCCGCAGGGTCTCGGCCTCGGCCGTGCTGACGGCGTCGAGCGTGAGGCCGCCGTGCCGCTGCTCCCCGCCGGCGTCGGCCGCCCGCACCGCCACCACGCTGAGCCGGAAGGCGCGGTGCAGGGGCGAGGCCGTGAGGTCGACGGTGCGGATCCGGTCGCGCGGCACCGAGCGCCGCTGCCGTCGGAGCCAGCCGCTGTGCAGCTCGACCCGCTCGGGCGTGATCCGGTACCGGGTCGTGCGCCAGCGGACCACACCGGCGACGACCACCAGCACGCCGATGCCGAGCGTGATCCACGGCCGGACCGGGTCGCCGTTGCTCCCGGTGATCAGCACGACGATCAGCACCGGGACGAGCTTGAACAGGGTCCGGACCGGCTCGACCACCACCATCCGCGCGTCGAGCCGCCGCCACGGGACCCCGGAGTCGACGGCGGGGCCGACGGGCTCGGCCGAGACCGTCATGTGGCGTCGCCGGGCGTGGCCTGGGTGGTCTCGGTGAGCTGGCGGGCGAGCTCCTGGGCGTGCGCCGTGGCCAGGCCGCGGATGGTGACGGGCCCGCGCGCAGACGCCGTCGTCACGGTCACGCTGGCCAGCCCGAGCAGCTGCTGCAGCGGCCCGTGCTCGGTGTCGACGGTCTGTACGCGCGAGATCGGCGCGATCCGCCACTCGCGGACCAGCCAGCCGGAGAGCGTGTAGACCGCCTCGTCCGTGACCTCCCAGCGATGGATGCGGAACAGGATCCCGGGGACGGCGGCGGCGTAGACCAGCCCGGCGACCACGGTCGCTGCGAGCGTCCCCCACAGCCAGCCCGGCCCGCCGAGGACCAGCGCCACCACGAGCTGGGGGAGCGCGACGATCCCGGTGCCGCCGAGCCCGCGCAGCCGCCACCAGCTCCGCGCGCGCGGGTCCACCCGGTGGGCGGGCGGGCGGAGCGGGAGCGCGGTCGGCACGGTGGACCCGGTCTGCATGGGTTCATGCTGCCGAAACGTCCCGGGCCGTGTCGCGGGACCCTCCGGAAGCAGCCGCTGCACCCTTCGGCCGCGTCGCCGGCACCGTAGGGTCGGACGTGTGCGACCCCCGGGATGGCAGCCGCGACTGATCGCCCTCGACATCGACGGCACCACGGTCCACGAGAAGAATCCGCCCAGCCCACGGGTGCTCGCGGCCGTCCGGGAGATCGGGCGGCACGCCGTCGTCACGCTGTGCACGGGGCGGACCGTGCTCGGCGTCGGGCACGTGCTGGACCAGCTCGAGCTGGGTGCCCGCCCCCGTGCCGACCGGTACGCCGACTTCCCGCACACGACGGTCTGCTCGAACGGTGCCGTCGTGCTCGACACCGGCTCGCGGGAGGTGCGGTACGCGATCCGGTTCGAGCCGGGCCCGGTCGTCGCGGCGGTGCGCGAGGCCCTGCCCGGCGCTGTGTTCGGGTGCGAGGAGGTCGGCCGCGGGCAGCGGGTCGCCGCGCCCTTCCCCGACGGCATCCTCGCCGGTCGGGTTCGGGTCGTCGACGAGCACGAGCTGCTCGGGGAGCCGACGCCGAAGGTCGTCGCGTACTGGCCGCACGGCACGCCCGCGGACGTCGCCGAGCGGATGGAGGGTGTCGAGGTCCCCGGGGCCGAGGTGACCCTCGACCACGAGCTGCCGTGGGTGTCGATGGTGCCGGAGGGGGTGTCGAAGGCGTCGGCGCTGGCCGAGGTCGCGCGGGTCCTCGGCGTGGCGCAGGCGGACGTCCTCGCGGTGGGCGACGGCGACAACGACCGCGCCATGCTCCGCTGGGCCGGCCTCGGCGTGGCGATGGGCCAGGCCCCGCCGGAGGTGAAGGCCGACGCCGACGAGGTCACCGGCACGGTCGAGGAGGACGGCCTCGCCGCCGTGCTCGAGCGGTATCTCTGAAGGGCGGGGCGATACGGCACTCTGAAGGGCGGGGCGGTACGGCGCTCGCCGCGGTGTGGGAGCGCTACCTCGGACGCATGCAGCAGGGGGCGCCGCGGTGTTCGAGCGCTATCTCCGTGGATCGCGGCCGAGGGCGGCGAGCTGGGCCTCGCGCACCGGCGCGGTCTGGGCCTGGACGAGGTGGAAGCTCGCCTCCCGCGCCCACCGCTGCTCCGGGCTGTCGAGGAGCATCGCCGCGCCCGAGCGGGCCGCGACCAGGGCGTTCGCGGCGCGCACGGTCAGCGCGCCCAGCTCGCCGCGCAGGGCCAGCCGTTCCGGGATCCGTTCCCGCAGGGGGACCTCGATGAGCAGGGCGAGGGCCTCGGCGCGCAGTTCCTCGGCCCGGTCGGAGAGCGTCGCCGCGAGTTCGGCCACCCCGGGCCGGTCGACCGCGGCGAGCGCGCGGAGGACCCGGCGCAGCAGGCCGGTGGTCGCGGCCGTGGGGTTCGCGGTGCGGGCGGCGTCGAGCTCGCGGTAGGCCGGGCCGTCGGCGAGGCCGAGGACGGCGTCGGGGTCGACGGCGAGCCCGTCGATCTCCAGCGCGACGGTCCGGGTGCCGCCCATCACGGCGAGCGGCAGCGGGTCGCCGGCTCTCAACTCCGCCGACTCCCGTGCCAGGAGCAGCGTGAAGAGGTACCGGTCGCCGGGCGCGGTGGCGGCGATCATCACGTGGTCGACCAGGCCCCAGCCGGTGCACCAGTCGGCGCTCCCGTGCAGCCGCCACCCCGCGCCGTCGGGCTCCGCGCGCACGGCGGGCGAGCCGGGGCGGCGCAGGTGCGCGATCGCCAGCCCCGCCTGCTCCTCGGCGGACGACAGCGCGGCGCGGTACCGGGACCCGGCCTCTCCGGTCGTGAAGTGCGCCGGGTCGAGGCCGGCCACGCCGCCGCGCGCGAGCATCTGCGGGGTGCGGTGCTGGTTGACCACGAACCAGGTCGCCGCACACGCCCCGGCGAGGACCTCCGTGACCTCGACGTCCGTGACCGCGCCGGCGCCGAGCCCGCCCTCGGCCTCCGGGATCCGCACACTGAGCAGACCCGCCTCCGCGAGCGCCCGGATGTGGTCCCGACGCACCCCGCGCGCGGGGTCGTCGGCCGCCGCGGCGTGCGGCTCCAGCACCTCGACGGCCAGCCGGCGCGCCCGGTCGACGGGATCCTCGGGCGGCACGGGGACGGGAGCGACCACGGGGAGACGGTAGGCGGTTGCTCGCGTTCGCGGCTCAAGCCCGTCTCGAGGAGGGCCGGCCCATCCGGTCCGGAGCGCTGCCATCCCGCCCGTCCTGCACACATCCCGTCGACCAGATGTGTGATGGCCTGCTGGGTGTGCGACCGCTGCCGACACTCAGCCGGCAGACCGCTGCCGAGACGAAGATCCAGCGATCCAGGCCGGTCCTGACGTCCTCACGACCCGCGCTCGTACACCCACTCGCGCCCGACCCTCACCGCACCCGGGCGAGCTCCCGGATCCCGGTGGCGACGAGGGGGGCCATGCGTTCGAGGGTGCCGCCGCAGGAGGTCGGGCGTTCGGGGCCGGGGCGTGGTTCGACCCGCACGGCCCAGGCGGCGCCGGCGGGGCCGGTGACGAGCACGTCGGGACCGTCGATGCGGGCGACGAGGAGGGCGTCGACGTCTCGCAGGCCGGTCTGCGCGCGCACGGCGAGCTCCGCGACCTGCCCGGCCGGCTCCCAGGCGGCGCGGCCGCGGCAGTGCCCGTGCTCCACCTCGCCCTGCCCGGCGGCCTTGCGCGCCTCGATGGCGGAGGCGAGGTCGAGGCGGCCGTAGAGGTAGCCGGTGGGCAGCACGAGCGCGGTCGGCGCGAAGCGGTGCCCACCGAGGTGCGAGCACTCCCAGATCCCGTCCGTCTCGGTCTCGGCGAGCCCGCGGGCGAGCGCGAGCCCGTCGACCGCGCAGCAGAGGTCCCGGGTGCCGTGCGTGCAGACGAGCATCAACGGCCGGGTGACGGGTTCGCCCGCGCGGGCGTCGTCGAGGGGGATCGAAGCGAGCTCCGAGGGCCCCTCGACCACCAGCTGTCCGACGCGGACCGCCCCGGGACCGGTGTCGGCGAGCAGCACGGTGCGCGGCGAGTCCGGCGGCGGACGACGCCCGGGCCGCCGGATCAGCAGCAGCCGCCGGCCGGCCGCGCGGGCCCGCTCGGCGAGCCCGGCGACGGCGGGGTCGGGGTGCTCGTCGACGGTCCGCGGCCACGCGCCGAGGTGCTCGACGCACACGAGCCGGTCGCCCACGGGGGCGGTGCCGGGGAGCGGCTCGGCGAGCGCGCGCGCGAGTGCGGAGCAGCGCGCGTCGGTCTTCCCGGCCATTCCGGGACCCTACCTTAGGTCACCCTAAATCGCACGGGTGACCTCGGATGATGCGTTCAGTTCATACCCGGTAACTCTCTGGTGACCACTTTGCCGGTCTGGTTGCGTGGGAGCTCGTCGAGGAACACCACGTCCCGAGGAACGGCGAACCGGGCGGCCTTCTCCTTGACCAGCGCGCGCACGGCGTCCTCGTCCAGCGTGGCCCCTTCGCGCAGCACGACGTAGGCCGCGAGTCGCTGACCGAACTTCTCGTCCGGCACCCCGACGACGGCGACCTCGCGCACCGCGTCGTCGGCCGCGATGAGGTCCTCGACCGGTCCGGGGTGGACGTTCTCCCCGCCGGAGACGATCATGTCGTCGCCCCGGCCGGTGAGGAAGAGCCGGCCCGCGTCGTCGAGGTGCCCCACGTCCCCGGTGCCGATCAGCCCGTCCTGCCGCTCGATGTCCTGGCCCTCGCGGGTGTAGCCCTCGAAGGGCAGGTCGTTGCCGACGAAGACGCGGCCGTCGGTGTTCGGCGGCACCCCGCGGCCGTCGTCGTCGAGGATCCGCAGGACCGTCCCGACGGGCGCGTGGCCCGCGGTGCCCGGCGCCTCCCGCAGGTCGCGCGGGGAGGCGATGCTCACCCACGAGACCTCCGTGGAGCCGTAGAGGTTGTAGAGGCAGTCGCCGTAGCGGTCCATGAAGTCCCGGGCGAGCCCGGTCGGCAGCGCGGAGCCGGAGACCGCGACGATCCGCGGCCGGTGCCGGTCGCGCCACGCCTGCCCGGTCTCGTACACCCGCTGCACCATGACGGGGACGGCGATGACGACCTGGATCTTCTCGGCCGCCACGGTGTCCAGGAAGTCCTCGGGGTCGAACTGCCGGCGCAGCACGACCGTGCCGCCGTGCAGCAGGGTGAGCATCAGGCCGGCGTTGCCCCAGGTGTGGAAGAGCGGGGCCGCGAGCAGCGTCGGCTCGCCCGCCCGCAACGGGATGACCGAGAGGATCGACGCCGCCGGCGCGAGGTTCGAGATCGGCGGCCGCTGCGCGCCCTTGGGGGTGCCGGTGGTGCCGGAGGTCAGCACGATCACCCGCCCCTCCTCCGCGGGACGCCCGGGCGGCGGGCCGGGGGTCTCGGCGAGCCCGTCGAGCTCGCCCTCGCCGATCACGGTGAGGCCCTCGGGGAGCCGGTCGCGGAACTCGTCGTCGGCCACGACGATCCGCAGCCTCAGCTCCTCGGCGATCTCCGCGAGCTGGCCGGCGGGCAGGCCGGTGTTCAGCAGCACGACGTCCGCGCCCAGCTTCGCGCACGCCACCATCGCCTCGATCGCGCCGTGGTGGTTGCGGCACAGCACGCCGACGCGGGTGCGTTCGGCCGCGCCACGGTCCTTGAACGCCCGGGCGAGCCCGTCCGTGCGGGTGTGGACCTCGGCGTAGGTGAGCGTGCCGGAGTCGTCGACGATCGCGGGCCGGTCGGGGTGCCGGGCCGCGCCGACCGCGTAGCCGCCGGCGAAGGTGAACCGGTACCGGACCAACCCGACGAGCGCCCCGGCCAGCCGGTCCGGCCGCATCGGCCGGACGACGCCCGAGCGGGCCAGCGCGACCAGCGCGCGTCCGGTGCCGAGGGTGGTGGTGGCCGCGTGCCGCAGGCCGGCGGCGGCCGGGCCGAGGGTGTCGGTGAGGGAGGGGGTCCGGCGGTCGCTCACGGCGCCATTCAACCGTGCCCGCCGCGGAGCCGCCGTGCGCGGTAAGTGGTGCTGGAGCACCACTT